>NZ_JAVRCK010000122.1:0-20676 GCF_034530815.1 Nostoc sp. DedSLP03 | reverse complement strand
AAAGCTATGTCACTTATACAGCAAGCTCTTTAGCTCCACTGTCGCCCCCTGAAAGTGATGTGCGTAGGCGTAGCCCACTGTAGGTATCGCTAAAGGAAATCCAATGACACAAACTAGAGTGCGCCTGTGGACTGTAAACGAATATCACCGGATGTTTGAAACGGGTATTATTACAGAGGATGAACGGGTAGAACTGATTAACGGGCAAGTTATCCCGATGAGCGCTAAAAATCCTCCCCATGCAGCGACAACGCTGTGTGCATCTGATTATCTCAAGCGGCTGCTAGCAGAAGTTGCCTTAGTTCGGGTGCAAGATCCCATTCAGTTGAGCGAATACTCGGAACCTGAGCCAGATATTGCTGTTGTTCAAATTGATGCGCGAAAGTATATTGATCGTCATCCTGCACCGAATCAAATCTTTTTATTAATTGAGGTAGCGGATACAACACTAGAAACAGACCGTAAACACAAAGCGCCTCTTTATGCGAAAGCAGGAATTAATGACTACTGGATTTTAGATGTGAATCAGCGTCAGGTTTATGTTTTTCGCAAACCAAGTTTGAAAGGTTACAATCTTGAATTTATTTTGCAGGAGGATGCAACATTATCCTTGATTGCATTTCCAGAAATTGAAGTCCAAATTAGTCAAATGTTTCCATAACTTTTACAAATCAAACCTTTATTTATCTGCTATTTTTAGCAAATGCCTGGATGAAATAGCTTTCATTTTCAAGTTAGTAAATTGCACGATCGCCTTTACAAAATCTTGCTGTTCTGGTTGCAAATTTAATTTTTCTAGGGCTTGCTTGATATTATTACCAGCCCGGAGATTGTGAGTAAGTTGGGCACGTTGGGCTGAGTTTAACACTGCCTCAATTTCCCTATTTTTTCTCTGACGCACAGCCTGGAGTTCTTGGCGCTGTAAAGGAGTCAGGTTAATCTCTGACGAGGTGGAATAGCTTGCAATTTTGGTAGTTTGGGTGAAAATAATACCAGAAGTAGTATTAATTTGGACGGGTGCAGCTAAGGCAATTCCCGGCATGAAGAGGACAAGAGCAAGAATATTAGCTAACACAGATAGCCGTTTTGTCAAGTAAATTGGCATATTGAGAAATATCTAGTACACTGCGGCGGAAGTTTGCTTACTTTAACAAGTTGCTCAAGTCCCAAAACCAGGAATTAAACGCTTGAGGGCGCGACCAGCAACGTCGCCATAGCGCAGTTCTCCACACAGAATCTTACCCATGATTTTCGCACCGGAAGGACGCTTAACACCAACTTTGTAGCCAATGCCAGGAAAGCGATAGAATGCCCCACCTAATTTTTGCGCCCAAGCCATCTCAGTACCCCATTCTTCATTAATGGCTTCGCTATATTTTTCTAAAGCGTTAGTATCGCCAGAAAGTGCCTCATTAATGGCTCCTGCTGCAATTAAACCGCTAAAAATTGACGGACGAATGCCTTCTGCTGTCATCGGATCGACTACACAAGCAGCTTCCCCAGCTAAAACTGCATTTTGAGTATGCAACTTTTGGTTGCCATCCCACAAGCAAAGAGGATAACCATATTGCTTGCCAGTTTTGATATCTACATTAAACGATCGCGCGTACTCATCTAAAATTTTCTTAAAATCCTGGGGTTTGCCGCCGACAAATGTACCGACACCAATAGAATAACCATCAGCTTTTGGGAAATTCCAAATGTAGCCGTTTTTCACCAAGCCAAACTCGAAATGAATTGTAGATTTATCCTTGACTTCCGCAGCAACTTCTGCCTCCAAAGCTCCTGCTAAACGGCGTTTACGGTCTTTGAAGCCTAGCCATTTTGCCATTGGCCCTTTGACACCATCAGCCGCGATTAAGTAGCGACCTGTAACTGAGCCATTAGCTGTGTTAACTTGCCAATAGTCGCTTTGAAACTCAATACCCGTTACTTCCGTATGATCTCGTAGTTCAGCTCCTTGCTTTTGCCCTTGCTGCACTAGGAAATGGTCAAAAATATCTCGTCGTACCATCCAGACTGGTTCTTTAGTGGCGATTTTTGCTTCTACGGGGTCGCCCAGATTCCAGGTAAAGCGAAGGGAGTCGGCTTTTACAGAAATTACTGGGCTAAAATCAAAGTCGAACCATTGAGCGATCGCTGGAGATACACCACCACCACAAGGTTTATATCTTGGCAAAGATTCTTTTTCCAACACTAATACTGAGCGGCCTTGCTTGGCTAAATGATATGCAGCTGTTCCACCAGCTGGCCCAGCGCCGACGATGATGCAGTCGTACATATTGAATTTTTGCTCCAGAATTAGTTTATTTTCTATTGAGTAGGGGCAATTTATGAATTGTTCCTACTTTAATTATTCATGTCTACTTACTTACTCGATCAATTTTTTTAGGATTTATGCAATAACTTAAGAAATGATAAAGGCTGAAGAATTTATCCTTTATCCTTCAGCCTTTATACTTAAGACTTGAGACTTTAAACAGTCATAATGTCTTTTTCTTTTTCTGCCAACAGCGAGTCTATTTTGGCAGTATACTCGTTTGTCAGTTTTTGCAAGTTGTCTTGTTGGTCTTTTGATTCATCTTTAGAGATTTCAGAGGCTTTCTCCTGTTTGCGAATGGCGTCTATGGCATCGCGGCGAATGTTGCGAATAGCAACACGACCCTCTTCAGCATACTTGGATGCCATTTTGACGAATTCTTTACGGCGTTCGCTCGTTAAGGGCGGAATATTCAACCGGATTACAGAACCATCGTTACTGGGTGTTAAACCCACATCTGAGAGGGAAATAGCCTTCTCAATGATGTTTAGGGTGTTACGCTCGTAGGGTTGAATTAAGATTGTCGTAGCATCTGGCGTGCTAATATTTGCCAGCGATTTTAAGGAAGTAGGCGAACCGTAATAGTCCACCAATACCTTATCTAATAGACTCGCATTGGCGCGACCAGTGCGAATCGAGTTAAAAGCTCGTTGAGTTGCCTCAACGGTTTTTTGCATCGTACTTTCAGCTTCAGCTAATTTCACAAGAACCTCCCACAAGGGTGCCGATGGATTCTCCCAAGACTGCTCGGTGGATATTTCCTCGCACCGTTAGGTCAAATACCAGAATTGGGATATTATTTTCTTTACACAAGGCGATCGCAGTACTATCCATCACCCGCAAATCTTTGGCTAAAACGTGCGCGTAGGTAAGGCTATTGTAGCGCTTGGCGTCTGGATAAATTTGAGGATCGGCATCATATACTCCATCTACTTTGGTGGCTTTAAAAATCACCTCAGCATCGATTTCTGCTGCTCTTAATGCCGCAGTCGTATCTGTAGTAAAAAAGGGATTTCCAGAACCAGCACCAAAAATTACCACCCGTCCTTTTTCAAGATGACGGATGGCACGACGACGGATATATGGTTCTGCTAATTCTTGCATAGCGATCGCGGTTTGCACCCGCGTCTGTACTCCTATGTGTTCTAGCGAATCTTGCAGCGTCATGGCATTCATTACCGTGGCAATCATCCCGATATAGTCAGCAGTTGCCCTGTCCATCCCCGCCGACGCTGCTTTAACGCCACGAAAAATATTGCCGCCGCCAACAACTATGGCGATTTGAGTACCAGTGGCTATCACCTCTGCTAGTTCTTGTGCTATTCCTTTGACCACTTCTGGATCGATGCCATAGCCCATGTTGCCCATTAAGGCTTCACCGCTCAGTTTGAGTAAAACCCGTCGGTAATTCGTTCCCATGAAGTTACGCTTTATCAAAAAAGTTGCAATTGCCTCCAATTTAAGATAGCAGTTACAGGGACAATCTATGTCTAGTTACGCCAAATCAATGTAGTACCGATTGGCTCTGTTTGTGGTATGGCTATTTCTTCACCTTTAAACAGAGAAGCGATCGCAGTTCTCAAATAATCCTCTCCCACTGGTAATGGTTCTTGGGGATGATTATCAATTTTACCTTTGTAACGGACTATACCGTTAGTATCTATGAGAAAAGCCGTTGGTGTTTTTGTTGCACCGAAACTACCGGTCACATCTTGCGTTGAGTCCCACAGGTAAGGGAAGTTCAACTGGTGACGTAAGGCAAAAGCTTTCATATTTTCAAAGCTTGACCTAGTGTCGTAGTCAACATTACTACCATTGAGTCCAATTATTGTGAAGCCTGTGGGGGCAAATTCGGCTTGAATGTTTTTTAGTCTGCCTAAGTACCGATCGACATAAGGGCAGTGGTTACACATAGAAATAACGCCGACTGCTCGGAACTTCTCAAGATAACGCCTGAGATGGTGTACTTGACCATCAATTCCTGGCAATTCAAAATCTGGTGCGTAGCTCCCAACGGGAGTATCAATTGTTTCTAGTAGATTCATGATTTCTGGCTCGCAGAACTAGGAACAAGAAAAATATTGTTAAATTCAGCGTCAGTTTCCAGTTGCAAACCACCCCTTAGCCGATGCCTCATATTCGCCAATCTTATAGACCAAATTTGCGATCGTAAATTGTGAAACTACTGAATCTAGCACTGATGCTAATTCACTCACATCTGAAAAATAGCCCAAATATTACTCATATTAGAAACGTTATGATTTTTAATACTGACATAATCTTAGTTGTGAGTAAATTACCTCTATCAATAAGATGAAAACTCTCTATACTGGATAAAACTATCAGCTTGGAAGCTTTTGTGGTATATGTATAGGCTATCACTAGAGCCAAGGATTTATTTTGAAAATCTGATAAATTTTCTGCAAATTCAAAACAATTTTACTTGTGCCTTGCTGCTAAAAAGCTTTTAGCATTCTTTACATCAAATTTACCATGACAACCTCAAGTTCAAAAACAGCACTTAACTCTACAAAAACCTGGATTTGGCTAGATTTTTCGATCTGTTACCAAACCCAAGGAACTACTGGGCCAGCTGTTGTCCTAGTGCATGGATTTGGTGCTTCTTGGTGGCACTGGCGAAAAAATATTCCCGTATTAGCGGAAAATTGCCGTGTTTATACTATTGATTTGATTGGTTTTGGCTCTTCTGCAAAACCTCAGCCTGGTGAAAAAATTAACTACACACTAGAAACCTGGGGACAACAAGTAGCAGATTTTTGCCGTGAAGTTGTCGGTGAGCCAGCTTTTTTAGTGGGAAATTCCATTGGCTGTATTGTAGCTATGCAAGCAGCAGTAACTAACCCAGATATTGCCTTGGGAGTTGCTTTGCTCAACTGTTCTTTACGGCTGTTACACGATCGCAAACGGGTAACTTTACCTTTATCTCGTCGTTACGGAGCGCCTTTGCTGCAACGGGTGCTATCTATTAAACCAGTTGGTGATTTCTTTTTTAATCAACTCGCAAAACCGAAAACGGTGCGGAAAATTCTACTGCAAGCTTATGCAAATGCTGAGATGGTGACAGATGAGTTGGTAGATATTCTCACTTCACCAGCAAGCGATCCGGGGGCTGGGGCTGTGTTTCTGGCTTTTACTTCTTATTCTACAGGGCCATTACCTGAAGACCTTTTGCCACTATTACAGTGTCCGGCGATTATTTTGTGGGGAACAGCCGATCCGTGGGAACCAATAAAGCTAGGGAGAGAATTAGCTAACTTTGTGCAAGTAGAAAAGTTTATTCCTTTAGAGGGAGTGGGGCATTGTCCGCAGGATGAAGCGCCGGAGTTAGTCAATCCGATTTTACTCGATTGGATTTTGGAGCGATCGCGCTAATAGACTCGGCAAAAATAGAGGCATAATTTACCCGCATTCTGCAGATATTAAAGCAGATTCAATAAATATGAAATTCGAGCAATCAAAGCCTTAAATCATTACCGAGCAATAGTTTCAGCTTTTTTTAATATAAAATAATTGAGAATTTTATAAATTTTCTCCTTGCCTGCTAATTGCAAAGTTTAAACTACAGGACTAGGTAATTTATAGGCAAAGCCTACTTAGTAGTAGTGACAGCGTTTTCTGAAATATCGTCGGTCATGGTCGCGATATCTTTAGTACTCTATTATTCATTACGAATAGCTATGATAGATTTAGTCATGCCAAAAACTACTTCATCTTTGATAAAACAATCGGCAAATAACTCTTGTAACATTTTCTTATCTAACAAACGATAATTTTCAAGTTTGGCGGTAGCTTCGTTAACTGTCTGAGAGCGTTTGTGATTTCCTAAATCAAAACGCATAATTAAACTAATTCTTACTGGTCTCGGTAGCCAATGGAAAAAAGGACACATAAAATGTGGCTCTATTGGAAACCAAAAATATGGTGTTTGTACATATGTATTTGGTGCTAGCCTTTTAACTTCTTTAGCAAAATTCATCATATTTTCCCAATTTCCAACATGTTCAATTACAGAATTAGAATGAACTATATGGAAAGAATTATCTGGAAAATTATTCAGGTTACAAGCATCTCCATAAATAAATTTATAATGTTCTTCACTTGCTGGTAAAATTTCTCCAGGTAAATTAACAATAGTTATGTAAACCTTATTTAGCTTCAATAATTCTTCAGGTAATATATTCCAGTAATTTTTTCTTCCACCAATATCAAGTATGTTAACTAATCCATGCTTTTTATAAGTTTTTTCAATTATCGAAACTAAAGTTGCGATTCGTTTACTTCTAAATTTTGAACCGATGGATTTAGGATTATCATAATTACTTATTTTCTGAGCTATTTTATTGGATAAACTCATAATTATTTCCTTTTATTGTTACAGAATACAGAAGCAGAATAGAAATTAGCGGGAACATTATGTAATGTTGAAGAAGTGCGTTTAAAAGTTTTACATATGTGCAAAATCTAGACTAACAATTTATTGACTACCGCTCTTTAAAGAAACAAGGCAGAAAGAAAGAGAATTTGACTTGTTTCTTCCATCATTAACGGAGGCGATCGCGTCCGTAAACAGCTTTAATAACTCTCAGTAGATAAAAATTAAGAAATCCTCAGATTAGTTGATACCCGAAATAGCTAATAAAATCCTATTCATCAATGCAATTATTGTTAGAACTGCAATTGATAAATGTCAAATCTGAAAGACTTTAAGCTGAGATTTTAAGTAAATTAAAAAATTTGATAAATTGAATGACTAACCAAGACTCCACAGTATTATCTCATGAGAGTTGAAAAAACGCGCTATCAATAGAGGTTAGATTATCAATACTTATAGGTTAGAAAAATTTGCATTAGTTTGGCGTATTAAACCCTGAGTCCCAAGTTGTTCGCTTATCTGCTTGGCGCAAAGTCAGGGTGAGCATATTATGTCAATAATAACAGTCTATTCTCAATAATTTTAAAGATAATCTCATTAGCCTTTGCTTTTTGCTAAAGGTTTAAACGTCACCGATAGCCTAAGCCTACCCCTACACAAAGGCAAGCTACGCATAGCGTCTCGTAGAAAAGGAATAAGAGTTGCAGAGAGTTTTGCGTAAGTCCTGAACAATTAGGAATGGCGCTCAAGAAGATTATTAACTAAGAGCTAAGTTACTTAAAAAGAAGGCAACGGCTGCACTACCTAAAGGAACTGTTAAATTGTCAATACCCAAAAATGAAACAGCTTCTAAAGCCGTAGCTATAACTGCCACTATCAGGGATACTGCCCAAGTTTGCCAACTGTTTCCTTGAGTTCCAACTAAAATCAAACTACTGACTACATAGCCAACGAGCATCATAGTTAGGGAGCCTTCCCAACTTTTTTCTGTCCCAAAAACTTTATACTTGTGTGTACCAAAACGTTGCCCAATTAAGGCTGCTAATCCATCTCCCCAAGTCATGATTAAAATTCCGAGTGCTGCGTACTGGGGTTGTTGTAAATACCAGAACCAGGCAACTAAAATACCGAAACTGACAGAGTAAAAAAACGTCCCTAAGCTTTGCCGTCCAACGCTATTAATACCAGGAAGAATTGGCAATCGGTAGGATAATAAGGTGATTGCACTCGCTAAAATAGAAGCTGTAATCCCTACACTGGCGGGAATATCTAGCCACCAAGCAATTAAAATCACATTACCAGTGCCAATATGAACGATCTTCCGCACGATTTCTGGCTCGTTGGCGAAACGGTTTACCACCCATGCAATCAGGAGGATGAGTAACACCCAAATTACAGCCGACGCAATTTGCAGCCAGAAAACCGGAATTGAGGTGAAGTCAGAAAATGTAATTAACAAAGATACGACAAAATGAAAATTTTTACCCCTGTTACTAATTTATAAGATTTGGGTAGCTGCAATGAAATTATTATTTATTTGGCTGATTCGGGGCTACCGAATGTTTATCTCGCCTTTGTTTCTCCCGACTTGTCGCTTTCAACCAACTTGTTCGATGTATGCTATTGAAGCTATTGAACGATTTGGAGTTTTGCGTGGTGGGTGGATGGCAATTTGGCGGATTTTGCGCTGTCATCCGTTTCATCCAGGTGGTTACGATCCAGTGCCAGAGGTGGTAGAAAAGCAAAGAGGCAATGGGGCAGAGGGCAGGGGAGCAGAGGAGCAGGGGAGCAGGGGAAAAGGTTAAAGGTTAAAGGTTAAAGGGAAAAGGAATAAATTTAATCTTTCCCCTTTTCCCCTTATCCTTTTCCCCTTACCCAATGCCCAATGCCCAAGTTAAAGGATGTGTTCGTGGGTATAGGTATTTGGGGAGATGTCAATAGATGAGGTTGTCATCTAGCGTGGGAAGGTTGAATAATTTAATTTGGATTTACGATGATTAATCTTACTGCGATTTCTATACCTGAACCACAAATTCCTACTCCTGGGCCGAGTCCGCTACCTAGCCCCAATCCTGAGCCGAATCCGCTACCTAGTCCCGAACCTGTACCGGGGCCAGCGATTCCTCAACCGTTACCGGGGCCTGTACCAGAACCAGTACCTGCTCCCATTCCTCAGACGGTTCCAGGGACAATTCCCCAAACCATACCGGAACCTGTTTAGATTACCTTGGTAATGTAATCCAAAATCTCAAATCTAAAATCCAAAATGCTAAGAGCCGGAATTGTCGGACTTCCCAACGTCGGAAAATCTACTTTATTTAATGCTGTAGTTGCTAATGCCAAAGCAGAAGCAGCTAACTTCCCTTTTTGCACGATTGAACCGAATGTCGGCGTTGTCGCAGTACCGGATGAACGGTTAAATGTTCTTGCTAAGATTGCCAGTTCGGCACAAATCATCCCGGCGCGGGTGGAATTTGTAGATATTGCCGGTTTAGTTAAAGGTGCAAGTCAGGGTGAGGGACTAGGGAATCAATTCCTGTCCCACATCCGGGAAGTTGATGCGATCGTCCATGTGGTACGTTGTTTTGAGAATGATGATATTATCCACGTTGCTGGTTCTGTTGACCCAGCGCGAGATATTGAAATCATTAATATAGAGTTGGGTTTATCAGATTTAGCACAAATTGAACGGCGAATTGATCGTACTCGCAAACTAGCTCGTACCAGCAAAGATGCACAGTTTGAAATCACAGTTTTAGAAAAATTAGCTGCGGCTTTAAATGAAGGTAAATCGGTGCGTCAGGTAAGCTTGAATGAAGAAGAAACAGAAATTATTAAAGGATTAGAACTGCTCACTTATAAACCGATTATCTACGCTGCGAATGTATCTGAGGATGAGTTGGCAACTGGTAATAATTTTGTGGAAACAGTACGGCAAATTGCTGCAACAGAAAATGCCCAAGTTGTGATAGTTTCGGCTCAAGTTGAAGCGGAATTAGTGGAATTACCAGAAGAAGATAAAGCTGATTTCCTCGCGTCTTTGGGTGTGGAAGAAGGCGGTTTGAAATCGTTGATTCGAGCAACTTACACGCTTTTAGGTTTGCGGACATATTTTACTTGCGGCCCCAAAGAAACCCGCGCTTGGACAATTAATGCGGGAATGTCTGCACCTCAAGCTGCTGGTGTAATCCACAGTGATTTTGAGCGGGGATTTATTCGTGCCGAAACTGTTGCTTATAAAGATTTGGTAACAACTGGTTCGATGAATGCAGCGAAGGAGAAAGGGTTGGTTCGCAGTGAAGGGAAAGAGTATGTTGTGCAGGAAGGGGATGTAATGTTGTTCCGATTTAATGTGTAGGGGTAATTAATGAGTGGCCGTTATCGATAAGATAATGGTCAACTTACACCAAGTTGCGTAAGCTTTGCCTGCCCAACCTAGGCATCGCCATAAATAACTTGACAAATATTATCTAATGTACATTAAGATATACAAGACGATGCCTGCGGCGGGCAAAGCCTACGCAAATAAACAGCAATCCTGCAAATCTAATAGCTACTTCCACCCACAATATAGCCAAGCTGTGAATATCGGTAAAATAAGTCTGTTAACGGATGCTCAATCATATCAAATCCAAGCAATTGGCACCCACTTAATAAAGCAGCGTTTTGTACTCACAGCTAGCAGTATACTTACGTAAGTATTTGATTTATGATAGCACTTTATGCAAAGAAAGCAATAATTCGTTAACAGTATAGGGCTTTGACAAAAACGTATTGACACCAATAGCTGCTACTGCACTGAGCTTATTATCAGACATTAGTCCACTGCTGGCAATAATTTTGACTTCGGGGTTAATTTTTTGCAGGGTGCGTATGGCTGTTAAACCATCCAGTGAGGGCAGCATAATATCCATAAGGACGGCACTAATTTTGTCTTTATTTTGAGCATATAGTGCGATCGCCTCAATGCCATCACTGGCAACTAAGATTTTATAGTTGTGAGCTTCTAATGATGTTATCGTAATCTCTTGAATGGCGGCTTCATCATCCACAACCAAAATTAATTCTCCATGTCCTGTCTGTGGTGGCAAATTTTCGGGGCTAATTGTTTCCATTCCCCCTACTGCTGGCAAGTAAACTTGAAAGCTAGTGCCACTTTCCGGTTCACTATACACGTTCACAAAACCTCCGTGACTTTTAACGATTCCCAATACTGTGGAAAGCCCTAAACCAGTGCCTTGTCCAACATCTTTTGTAGTAAAGAATGGCTCGAAAATTCTATCTAGCATTTGTTTTGGAATCCCAACTCCAGTATCGGAGACAGTAATAACTATGTAAGGCCCCTCTTTGGCTTCTAGGTTCATGCGGGCATAATTTGTGTCAATCAACATATTTTCGGCAGAGATACTCAAAGTACCACCATTGGACATAGCATCGCGGGCGTTAACGCAGAGGTTCATCAGCACTTGATGCAGTTGGGTACTATCTCCAGAAACCATCCACAAATCTTGCGGTACATTAGTGCTGATTTCTATCGATTTGGGAAAAGTCTCTTTCAGAATCTTGGCAATTTCTACAATTATATGTTTGAGTTGCAAAGTGATGTGCTTCCCTTCTACACCCCGCGCAAAGGATAGTACCTGTTTGACTAAATCAGCACCGCGTCTAGCGTTAATTTCTAAAATTTCTAGAAGATGACGAGTCCGCTCATCTGCATTAGGAAATTTTAGCGGTAGCAGTTGCGCTCCTGCCAAAATTGGTGTCAGGATGTTGTTGAGGTCGTGAGCGATACCACTAGCTAAAGTGCCAATACTTTCCAGGCGTTGAGCGCGAAATAATTGGGCTTCTAGGTGCTTTTTCTCGGTAATATCTGTGTCAACGGTGAGAATTGATTTTGGTTTTCCCTGTTCATCGCATACCAGAGTCCAGCGACTAGCCACAAGGACTTCTTTGTTCATTTTTGTAAGTTTTGTTAACTCGCCTTGCCACTTACCTTGACTAATAGCTTGCAATAGAGCCGCTTCAATTTCCGGTGAAGGTTCGTCATCCAAAAGTTCGCTAGCATTTTTCCCCCAAGCCTCTGTAGCTTGCCAGCCGTAAAGTGTTTCTGCGCCTTTGTTCCAGAAGATAATTTGATTGTTTAAATCTCGGACGCAAATGGCATCTGTGGTGACATCTAGTAATGCTGCTTGTTCGCGAATTTTTTCTTCTGCCAATTTGCGTTCGCGTAGTGCAGCTTGTCGTTCGCTAATATCTATACTGGCGCATGTCACCCCGATAATTTCTTGGGTTTCATTCCGTAGTGGCTCGACAGTTAAATCGTAATATCGCGTTGTATCTTTGATAGTAATTGATACTTCTTCTCGCGTTCCGATGCCTGTAGTCAGCACTCCACGTTTAATTGCAATCAGATGTTGAGCATCTTCTACTGGGACGATATCTAAGTCTTGCTTGCCCAATATTTTCTCAACTGTCAATTCAGATGGCGGATTGTAAACCCAGGTGTACCGTAAATCTTTATCCTGGTTATAGACAAAGATGGGAGAGTTTTTCAGAGCAACCCGAAATCGCTCCTCACTCTGCCGCAGTGCGTTGTCTGCCCTTTGACGTTCGATAGCATAACGCATAGATCGCACTAGCAAGTCACCAGTTACTTGTCCCTTCACTAAATAATCTTGCGCTCCTTGTTGCATTGCGCTAGTTGCTAGGGTTTCATCATTTATACCCGTCAGCACAATGATTGGAGTTGCTTTTGCCTGATTGTGAGCAATGACAAAGGTTTGTAATCCCTGGCTATCTGGCAGCGAAAGGTCTAATAAAATCACATCAAAAGTTTCGTTTGTTAGGTAGTTGACTGCTTCAGAAAGCCGTTCAACGGGCATCAACTCAACTGCAACTGTGGTAACTTCCTTAAATAACTCTTGTAACAATAAGACATCACCAGGGTTGTCTTCTACTAACAAGACTTTAATAATATTTTCACCTGCCATTTCCACTACTCCGGTGGCAGTTTTACGATCGCAAACCAAAAATTTTCTATTGATTGGACAATTTTAACGAACTGATCGAAATCTACTGGCTTAGTTATATAACAGTTAGCAAAAAGGTTATAGGCTTTGAGGATATCTTCTTCAGCCTGCGAAGTCGTCAAAACTACTACAGGAATTCGTTTGAGGTTTTCATCTCCTTTTATTTCTGCTAATACCTCTCGTCCATCTTTTTTCGGAAGGTTAAAATCGAGCAGTACAATATCTGGATGAGGTAATTTAGCATATTTTCCCTGTTTTCGCAAGTATGCCATTGCCTCTACACCATCCTCGACTACGTTTAAGTGAATTGAGATTTTACTATCTTCTAGGGCGATGCGTGTAAGTTGGACATCGCCAGGATTATCCTCTACTAACAAAACCTCAATAGGCATAATCGCTGTTATGGTGTTTACCATTGCTTACCTACTCTATCTGGAATTGTGAAGTAGAAAGTCGAGCCTTGACCCGGTTTCGACTCAACCCAAATCCGGCCTCTGTGGCGTTGGATAATTTTCTTACAAATTGCCAGACCAATTCCAGTACCTGGATACTTGTTTCTACCATGCAAGCGTTGAAAAATTATAAAAATACGTTCAGTATATTGGGATTCCAAACCAATTCCATTATCACGCACCCAGAATAACCATTCATCCTCCGAGGGGGTAAAATTTAAATTTTTTCCATTTGATATATCTGCATCTCTCTTACTTACTCCAATGTGAATTAATGGCTGTTGACGATCGCAAAATTTGAGCGCGTTGGCAATCAGGTTTTGCAATACTTGTGTCAATTGGGTAGCATCAGCCATCACTTGAGGTAGAGTATCATAAGTGACTACTGCCTTTCGATCTGCGATCGCCACTTGAAGATTAGCAAGCACCTGTTCTAATACAACACTACAATCAACTGGCACAAAAGGTTGTCCACGGGTGCTGACGCGGGAATAGTTTAATAAATCGTTGATTAGGGTCTGCATCCGGCTGGCCCCGTCTACTGCATAAGCAATAAACTGATCCGCATTGGCATCCAGTTGGTTTTTGTATCTCCGCTCCAGCAGTTGTAAATAACTAGTTACCATCCGCAACGGCTCTTGCAAATCATGGGAAGCTACGTAGGCAAACTGTTCTAATTCTGCATTAGAACGAGTAAGTTCTTGACTTTGCTGGGTTTGTTTTTCTAATAGTTGTGCCTGAGATAAAGCAATCCCAATTTGGTTCGCTAATTGCTGTAACAAATCCATCTCAAACTGATTCCACTGTCGAGGTGCGCTACACTGATGAGCTAGCAATAAGCCCCAAATATCGTCCCTGACAAGAATCGGCACTACCAGATTAGCCCTGACAGCAAACTGCCGAAGAAATTCTCGATGGCATGGTTGGATATGAGCAGCTTCAATGTCTTCAAGGGCACTTATTCTTCCCTGGCGATATCTCTCTATATATTCTTCTTTAAAGCAGGGGTCAAAAATATTTTCTCCTAGAATTACTGGCCAACCAGGCAGAACTGCTTCTTGTACAATTGTTCCCGAACCGTCAGGTTCCAGTCGAAAAATTGATACACGATCGGCTTGTAGTAGTTTTTGTACCTCTGTGACAGTGGTTTGAAGAATTTCATCTATTTGTAAAGATTCTCGAATTTTCAAGGTAATTTCGGCAAATAGTTGCGATCGTAGATTTTGCCGCTTTAATTCTTCATCTGCCTGCTTCCGATCTGTGATATCAGTATAAGAACCAACCATCCGCACTATATCACCCAATGCGTCCCAAAGTGCCTGTCCTCGATCTAGAATCCATTTATAGCTGCCGTCTTGGCACTGGACTCGATATTCACAGACGTAAAACGGTGTTTTCTTGGCAAAGTGGTCTTGGAAAGCCTGAAGTACCCAATCTCGCTCATCGGGATGGATTCGTTTTATCCATTCATCCCAACAGTTGGAAACTTCGTAGTCTTTATAACCGAGCATTTCCTTCCATCGAGTTGAGAAGAACACTTCATTAGTCTTGAGGTTCCAATCCCAAATACCATCATTATTACCGTGTAATGCTAATTGCCAACGTTCTTCACTTTCTCGTAGTGCTGCTGCTATTTTCCGTCGTTCAGTAACATCTTGAAAATAAACAGACAAGCCGTCTTTTGCTGGATAAGCGTGGACTTTCAGCCACTGTTGCTGTGGCAGATACAATTCCTCAAATTCGACACTAACCTGTTCTAAAATTGCCCTGCGATATTCACAATCAAATGTTGTGCCGATAATTTCTGGAAACACCTCCCAGATGTTTTGACCCAAAAGCTGATTGTGAGTTTTCTGCAATAGCCGTTCTGCTTGACCATTAATATAGGTGAATTGCCACTTTTGATCCAAGGCAAAAAAACCATCAGTGATACTTTCGAGAAGATTGGTGATGCGGGTTTTGGCGGCTTCAGATTGAGCGCGGGCTGCTTGCTCGTGTGCCACTAGTTTCTCAGTAACTTTAGATACTTCACTTACATGACGCCTGAGTTCAAGTTGGTCAATTACCAGGCGACTCAAACCCACAAATGCTTCCACTTGTTTTTGGCTTAGTTGTCGTGGAACTTGGTCAATCGCGCACAGAGTTCCCAACATATCTCCCTGCGGTGTAATTAAGGGTACACCTGCATAAAACCGTATATATGGATAGCTAGTTACTACCGGATTACTTGCCAACTTCTCATCAACAAGGGTGTCAGGAACCACCACAACATTACGTTGCTCTTGGCAAAGATAAGATAATCCAACACTCCGAGGCATTTCTGATACATCTAAACCTATTTTTGCCTTAAACCATTGACGGTTTTCATCAATAAAATTTACCAAGGATATGGGAGTGCCACAAATAAAGGCCGCTAACTGAGCAAGATTGTCATAGGCTTCTTCGGGTTCTGTGTCAAGAATTTGATACTGGCGGAGGGCTTCTAACCTCGCTATTTCTGTATCTATATGTCTAGGTTTCATTAACTTTTTTTTTAAATCTAAATGTTATATCCAGTCAGCAACATGATTATCTCAAGAATAGCTTAACTCTTTTTAATAATTCTTAATCCTTGCCTGACCTTTAGCTATTCAGGAAAGTCTATTAAAAACGATTCTTAAAGGATGTTTGAAAAGTATTTTGCGTAACATCTAAGCCTTAGAAACCTAACTCTCCCAGCCCCCTTTGCCTACAAGATAATCGGCGTTTCAAAATCTCGCTTTGTTTCAGGGAGAAATTTGAAGAGGGGTTTTGAGTATACTTTACAACTTTTTCAACAAGCTTTTATCAGCTACTGCCTGTGTACGCCACAAATTTATTGCGTAGGCGTAGTCCGTCGTAGACATCGCCCTAATCCTAGTGTAGACAAGTTTAGGACTGAGATTATATTACTATGCATGATTAGATTTAGTTATTAGACATCAGAGATTTAGTGATTTGACCAGAGTAATTTACTAGTCGGACTAAACGCATTCTAGGTCGATGCGATCGTCTTCTACTGTGTCGAAATTCTTAGGAAAACTGGCTTTTACATTAATGCGAAAGTTATCTACATCAGCATTAATGAACTCAAATATCAGCATCGATGCACAGCGGCTGATTGTGAGATATCGCTTTAGTATTTCCAATACATGGCTAAGGGTATCCTCAATTAGCTCAATCAGTCTACTCCGGATGTATAAATAAACTCTACTAGAAAGCAGCAAATGTACCAAATTTGCTGACAAGAGTGAGTAGCCTAAAGTATATTTTTACTCTGATTTTTAATTTAATAGTCTTTACTTACGTATTTATACGGTTAAATAATCGCTCAATTTTTGAGTTGTGGTGATTTTGCTGAGGTTGAATTTTTGCTCAAGAATTACACTCTTGTTGCAGTAAATCTGCTTAATCCTATTTGATTATTTGCCGACAGGATAAGAAAGAAAACTTTTTTGACTATCTATATTTACTGAAACACTGTTGAATCCATCCATCAAATCAAATAAATCCAAAGACTAAGTATGAAATAATGATTAATTTTCGACATTAGCCAATCCTCAATAGTTTGAATAGCCAAAAAAATATTTTGAAAACATTGAAAAATTCAAATCGAAGAACTATCAATATCTCCCTAATGAGATTCAGAAAACATATCAAAATCCTGGGTATTTGTTTGTTGTTTTCAACAATTTTATACAAAATTGTATTTATTAAATTATCTGCGATCGCTCTAAGCATAGACAGGCATAATATTGATGTAATCGCTAATCATAACAAGTCATTAATAAATTCAGATCGAAAAATAAATAACTTGCAAAGCCAAGAACTGTTAAAACAGGCTTTAAGAAAGTCTAACTCTAACCTAGAGAAACCAAAACAGTTACGCAAATTCACTATTGCTGACGTTATCCCGATTGAAGAATACAAAGAAAAGCCTCCCCAGCTACCTGAAGAAGACCGAGAAAAGCCTCAACCAAATACAATTCAGCCATCAAATTCAAATCCATCAAAACCATACACACCCCAGCAACAAATACTAATAGAAAAACTACGCCGAACAAAAAAGCAATCACAAGCAATCCAAAAGACAATAATTCTTGATGCCCTAACATTTAGTGCCAACAAGTATCCTTGGATAGTTAACCCTACAGATAACCTTACTTTTTCCACTGAATTATTTAAGCCAAATAAAAATGAAAATTATATAGATACGGATCTAAGAGTAAGATTTTCTGGAGAGAATCAGATTATTGATAAATTTACTTATGCCAAATTTCCCAAGACTGACCAGTTTTACTGGGTTCTCGATGGCAATAGAATAGTAGTTGAAACTAAAGGCTCCCAAGCCGGTATCATCTATCAAGGAAGACAAACTAATACTTATATTACCCAAAATGTTACTTCACAACAGGCATTTTGGGGATTGCAAAGTCTGTTTGCTATACCAACAGATTTTCGAGAGTTAGCTGGAGAAGTTGATACTAATAACTTTTCTGTAACTTCCATAGCCGGACAATTGATAAATCCTGAAGGGATACCTGCTGGCAGAGTTATTATTAACAGTGGAATTGACTCAAACAATCCTAATGTCACAGTTCTAAAAAACCCTATTCCAGTTATTGGTAGTGGCTCTACTTTGAGTGTTGATGGTGGGCAAGCTTTATTTCAAGTTTTAGATGCTACTAATGCTCCCAAAATTCTACAAGGCTTTCCAACGACAAATATACAACCTTTGCTAGACGATGGAAACGTCAGGCTCCAAGAAGGCGAAATAATTCCTAATAGTGCCTTAGAAGCTGCTGGCATCTTTTGGGGAGATATCTTGACAGGAAAAGGTTTTGGTTTTACTGCTTCTGTCTCTTCCTTTCCAGGTATTAAAGTTGCTCAACTTGGAAAATTTGATAACTTTGATTTGTTAAATGTGGCAGTCAATCCTTTTCTTTCTCAATCCGAAAAAGATTTTCATTATCTTAACTCTTTACAATGGCTATCTTTAGGAAGAAGAGATCCTGTATTTCAGACGCTATCTCAAACTCAAGAAAGTTCTGATTGGCACAGACTGTATGTTAGCCATCCTCATAATCAGAGCTTAATTCAATACGATCCAGTTGCAATTAAAGCTACTTATTCTAATATTTTTTCTGCTCCAGGATTATCCTTAACAGCTAAATTTAGCGACACTAGTATTGATGCTATTCAATCAGTAAATTCTACATTAGGTTTGCTATT
The DNA here is from genome assembly GCF_034530815.1 of Nostoc sp. DedSLP03. NCBI lineage: Bacteria > Bacillati > Cyanobacteriota > Cyanophyceae > Nostocales > Nostocaceae > Nostoc > Nostoc sp. DedSLP03. Next base: position 2,232 of record NZ_JAVRCK010000122.1, on the reverse strand, counting down.
AGGTGGAGTTTTTGAAGCTATTAAAATTGATAAGATTCAACAAGGTTTAGAAGAAGCTAGACAAAAACTAAAGAATGGGGAAGGTTTTGTTCCTTTAAATACACCTGCTACAGCTGAACAAAGAAGACAAATTAATAACAGGCTGAATCGCACTTTATCTTATGCCAATGCATCTAGTGGGTTAGAGCAGGTATCTGGAACTTACACATTTCCCAGTCAAGTCACTCCTAATAACTCTAACATCTTGCAAATCAGAACAGGAAACCACAAACGAGCAGTTCAGTTTCTTGAAAGAAATATTTCTATTTTAGATGAAGGTGATACATTTTTTTCTGATCTCAGGCTCTCTAATAAAAAATTTGGCCCTCTAACATATATTGGGATTCCAATTCCTTTAAATGGTACTTCCATCGATCCGATCAACGAAGCCTCTGCTGTAGAAGTCATTTTAACAAACCCTCAAGGGCAAAGATTTGTACAAAAATTTAATTCAGCAGATTCAACGGTAGTACCACTGCAAATCAGAGCAGCCGATTTAGCATTCGATTATATGGAACTCACTAGAGTTAGCAAAATAGGTGTTGATTTTAATAGCTTTAACGGTTATTTATCTTTACCAACAGTTGAATTGCTAGCAGCAGGTTCTTCTGGAAATTTTAACTATAGTGCTAATTTAGGAACGTGGTTTAATATAGATGCTAACTCAGCACCAGGCGTTTCTAATAATAATTTAGGAACGGAAGAACCAACATTAGGTTTATATAGTAATATACTTCTCAATTATATTAAAACTGATATACGGTTAAATTCAGCCAAAAGACCTGTAGCTATCAATACTCACGTACCCTACTTGAGAGTTGATTGGAATAGTGCCTCTAATAAAAATAATCCTTTTTCTACTTATTTAAGTTATTTATATCAACATCAAGAAAGAAATTTTGGTTTTTCTTTAGCTCCTGGCATCGCTTTTATTGAAAACAATAGCAATGGGGAATTTTTAGGTCTTTTCAATGGAGAGTTTAGTACTAGTCATGGTTTGAATCTCAAGACAAATTTAGAGATGGGTAAAGAGTTTTTCTTTGAATTTCAGGGTTTACACAGAGTCAGTAAAAATATTTCTGCTGGTGTTTATCTAAAAAATTATGCTATTAATAACCTGGGCTTGAGTAGCCGAGTTTCTGGCTTTAATTATGGAGTCATTGTGAGGCATAATTTCCCTGACAATAGTGTGTTTATCGAAACTCAAATTGGTACAGGTGAGAATGGATTTGATTTAAAACTTCAAGGTGGTTATCGATTTTGATAGCATTATAAAATATCCGCAAATTCTTTGAGAATTTGCGGATATTTTATTTTTAATTTGCCAATTATGTCTAATCTAAAGCACCTAAACCATTATTACCAGCACCTGTTTTGATTATAGATGTTAAATCTTCAACAGAATTACTATTATTTAATAAATTCGCTGCTGTATCAATAAATGGGTTTGGGTTAGAGATGATAGTAGTTTGAGCTACTCCTGGGGTTATAGTCAGACTAGTTATGGTTTCGTCATTTCCACCTGCTATACCTCCATAGGTAGGAGAAATTGTTAAACCTCCTTCATAGTAAGAGCCAGAAGGTAAAGTTACTTCGCCAGTGACACTGAGAAAAGTACCAGAAGGTCTAATAAGAGTAACAGCGCCACGAGCAGTAGCTTGTTGTGCATTTGCCGGTGCTACTAAAAAATATTCTCCACTTACCAAACCTAATAAACAGATACTTCCTCGAATAATTACAGATAATTTGTTAGATAAGCTATTCATGTTTTATAAACTCCTCATATTGTTGTTTTAGTTGTTTCCAGATTTTGCTTGAAAATGCAGAATATGCATCGGTCAGCAGAAATCGAGGCAGAACCTTTTGTTATCTGGCTTTTATTCTTTCAGTGTATAAAAATATAAAACCTTTGTTGAGAGCGTTTTTTGAAAAATGGACATTTTGAAGCTTCGTATTTTTACGCAAGCTCTCTATTCAATATTCAGTCAGAGTTTCAGGGTTTATATTGATATCACTAAAGTTATGTAAAGTGATGATGAGGAGTTACATAGCAAATTATTTAGGCACAAGATGAAAAACCTATATAACAAGATTCCCGACTTCTCCAAGAAGTCGGGAATCTGAGCCACAAAGAAGCGTCATAACCCTCTTCTGTCACTTTCCGGGTATTCTAAATAAAAGGACTAAAAGAAA
>NZ_JAVRCK010000121.1:0-20705 GCF_034530815.1 Nostoc sp. DedSLP03 | reverse complement strand
AGCCTGAGTCAAACGAGGCTCTGTTCTCTTTAGATTTTCTTTACGAATCAGCTCTGAATTAGCCCCGATCAACTGATTAAAATAAGCTAAGAAACAACAAATTATTTTTTAATAAAAAACTAGGCGACAATACGATTGCCTTGACTTACTTTTGGACAATACAAGTATAGTTTTCAATTAGAGGATAACGATAGTCAATCATCATCTTCATCAGAGATGGTTGTGAGATCCCGATTAGTACTTTGTTTACCCTGACTCGTCAGAAATACAAATGTGCGATTGAGCCGTTTTACCCCACTTAGGGTAATCAAAGTCAGTAAGCCTCCCAACAATCCCATTTGCCACAAACCACAACCAATTGCAGCCCCCAAACCGGCCGCAGTCCAGACACAAGCGGCTGTAGTTAAACCTTTTACTTTTGGCGTTGCAGATTTTCTCGGAGACTCTTGTAAAATCAATCCGGCTCCGAGAAATCCAACCCCGGTAGCTACACCTTGAATTGTGCGACTCAGTGCATTGGTAGCAGCATAGGGACTCTCACCCTCAACCTGCAAAGGAATCATTACAAATAGTGCTGCTCCCATACTCACAAGCATAAATGTTCTCATCCCTGCTGGTCTACCTCCTTGCTGACGGTTAAATCCAATCAAGCAACCAACCAAGAGCGCCAAAGATAATCTAAACGCTATATGTGGCCAATCGTTGGCAGCAATAAACATCGGCCCCATTGCCTTATTTCTCCTAGAGATAGAACACAATTTTGCACCTATTGGCAGGGAGATTTTGTCGCTGAAAACTTAAGCACAGCAAATCAATAGGTTTTTAGTACATTAAATTTAATTTAACAAAAGGTTATGGATAAGTAAATAAGTATACACAAAGCCACTATTGCTGGATTCTTCCTAGAGACAGAAAGGGGAGAAATCAATTCAAAATTCAAAATTCAAAATTCAAACATTTCTCTGTTACCCTCTGCCTAATGCCAATACCCAACGCTAGTTTTTTGGACACTGCTTAATATACATTGGTTTGATAAAGATACCGGAGTTTTTTGTAAAACTTCTTGCTTGGTTCAGTAGAATATGTGATACTCTAAAAACTATAAATAAAGCACGGTAATTCTATCGAATTATCGTAGTTTAAAAGGACAGGACTCATGCAGCTACTATGGTTCATCCCAACCCACGGCGACGGACGTTACCTTGCAACTGCTACAGGCGGAAGGGCAGTAAGCTTTCCCTATCTGCGGCAGATTGCCCAAGCGGTGGATGACCTTGGTTATACAGGGGCATTGCTGCCTACAGGCCGCTCTTGCGAAGATGCTTGGATTGTAGCGTCAACCTTGGTATCACTGACGCGACAAATGCGTTTTTTAGTAGCGATTCGTCCCGGCTTGGTATCACCTGGAGTAGCGGCGCGAATGGCGGCGACTTTCGATCGCCTCTCTGGGGGACGCTTGCTGATTAATGTCGTGACCGGTGGCGATCCCGTAGAGTTAGCGGGAGATGGCTTGCATTTGGATCACGATCGCCGCTATGAATTAACAGATGAATTTTTGACAGTATGGCGGGCGATCGCTAGTGGCGAACAAGCCAATCTCCAAGGCGACTATCTTAATATCCAAGATGGGAAACTGCTGTTTCCACCTGTTCAAAAGCCATATCCGCCTTTGTGGTTTGGGGGTTCCTCTCCTGTGGCTCAAAAAATCGCTGCCAAGCACGTAGATGTTTATCTAACTTGGGGCGAACCACCGCCGCAAGTAGCCGAGAAGATTGCAGCAGTTCGCAGACTTGCAGAAATACAAGGCCGGACTTTGCGGTTTGGGATTCGTTTACATGTGATTGTGCGCGAAACTGAGAGTGAAGCTTGGGATGCAGCGAATGATTTGATTAAATATGTAGATGATGAAGCGATCGCAAAAGCCCAAAAAGCTTATGCCCGAATGGATTCAGTTGGACAACAACGAATGACTCAATTACACCACGGCGATCGTGAGGCATTAGAGATCAGCCCGAACCTGTGGGCGGGAGTCGGTTTAGTGCGGGGTGGTGCGGGAACAGCCTTAGTAGGAGATCCCCAAACTGTAGCCGCTAGGATATTGGAATATGCAGATTTAGGTATTGAATCCTTTATCCTTTCTGGTTATCCCCACCTAGAGGAAGCTTATCGAGTCGCAGAACTTCTGTTTCCCCATCTGCCCTTAGAGAATTTACCCGCAGTAGAGAAGCAACACGTCTTAAGTCCATTTGGTGAGATTGTGGCAAATGAAGATTTCCCTAAGCAGCAACATCAGGAGAAAGCCACATCCATATCCTAGTAAAGTTTAGGGTATTGGGCATTGGTTATTTCCCATTCCCCATTCCGATTAATGCATAGGAGTTTAATTGAATGACAAATATTTTAGCGATCGCAGGTAGTCCAACACATCCATCTAGAACCTATGGTGTTGTCGAATATACTGCCCAGCTTTTACAACAAGAAGGCTTGCATGTAGATATTATTTCAGTTCGGGATTTACCTGCTGAAGATTTAGTTTTTGGACGATACGACAGCCCTGCTTTAGAACAACCAAAAGCTTTATTAGCAAAGGCAGATGGTGTGATTATTGCCACCCCAATCTACAAAGCTGCTTACACAGGAGTGCTAAAAACATTTCTAGATTTGCTGCCACAAAAATCATTAACAGGTAAACCAGTGTTACCAATTGCTTTGGGTGGAACCATCGCTCATTTATTGGCAATTGAATATGCTCTAAAACCTGTGTTATCTGAATTAGGAGCGCGTCATATCCTCGCTACCATTTATGCAGTAGACAAACAAATTCAACGACAAGCCGATCACAGCGTCGTGTTAGATGAGGAAATTGACCAAAGACTCAAAGACGTTCTCAAAGAATTTGTGAAAGCTGTAGAATATGATGCCGCAGCGCCTCAAGAATTGGTTCATGCCAATTAAATAATTAAGTTTATACCTCCGTTTGCTTGTAGCAGAGGGGTAAAATTTACCCATCTGTTACTTTTTTTTAAAGTTAATCAGAGCCAGATAACTTTACTTTCAGAAATGGCACTTTTATTGCAATATTAAAATTATTTATAGATGACGCTCATATTTATCTGCCAACTTCTATAGTCTATTAAACTAACACCGCTATAATTTATTATTTTTTCTATAAAATATCTTGTATATATGCAAATTGTCTCCTAACTCTACCTATAGTAGATGAGTGAAATTTACTCATCTACTACTTTCTCTACTTAAATTTCAAACTTTATCAACAAATTGACAAAATTATAGGTTGGATAAGGCTAATACCTTAGAGGATGTTTGAAAAGTCCTCTTCTTGGTAGCAAAACTTCTAGCTCCCCCTAAATCCCCGATATAGCAAGGGACTGGGGACTGGTGACTGGGGATTGGGTGAAAAGTCTTGTTGTGTCTAAGTTTTATCATCTGTTAATATCCTAACCACGAAGGCTTGTGCTATAAATTGGGGGACTTTGAAAGGTTTTGCCCCCCTTTTTAAGGGGGGTTGGGGGGATCGATAAGTGCCTAAAATCACAGCCAACCACTCTTCAAACAACCTCCTACAGCAGTTTCATCTATTTGAATTCCACCTGTCGTAGGGGCGCAACCAGTCGTAGGAATCGCTTTCATATTAAAGCCACTGTATATTAATGGCAATGCGCTTTTTTGGTCAGGTTAGCCAGTAAATTAGAAGGAGGGCGTAAAAAAATAAACTCAATGAAAGCGATGTCTAACGACAAGCCGCAAGGCGTCTGCGCTTCTGAACTTGCATCTATCGTTGGTGAAGAAAATGCTATTTGCCTTTGGGAAAATATCGAATTCAGTCAGCAAAAACGTATCCAACAAGCTATAGCTTCTGGAAATTCACCCAGTTGTATTGTCTATCCCCGCAGCCAAGAACAGCTAGCCGCAGTTATGACCACGGCTCATGCAAATAACTGGCGCGTCCTTCCCTGTGGTAGTGGCAGTAAACTTAGCTGGGGTGGTTTAGCAAAAAGCATTGATGTTGTAGTTAGTACAGAACGCATCAACCAACTGATTGAACACGCTGTTGGCGATTTGACTGTCACAGTAGAAGCTGGGATGAAGTTCTCTGATTTGCAAGCACTTTTGGCAAAATCGCGGCAATTTCTCGCCCTTGACCCGACAGCACCAGAGTCAGCAACCATTGGCGGTATTGTTGCTACAGGTGATACAGGTTCTCTGCGGCAACGTTATGGCAGTGTACGCGACCAGTTACTAGGTATTACCTTTGTCCGTGCTGATGGAGAAATCGCCAAAGCTGGGGGAAGAGTAGTTAAAAATGTTGCCGGATATGACTTGATGAAGTTGCTTACCGGGTCTTATGGCACATTAGGCTTTATTAGTCAATTAACTTTTCGCCTGTATCCGCTAGCCGAGGCATCGGGGACGGTGGTACTAACTGGGAAAGCTGAGGCTGTATCTCAAGCGGCTAATATCCTTCGAGGTTCGGCGTTAACACCAGTTCAGGCTGATTTGCTATCAACTAAATTGGTGTCTAGTTTAGGATTGGGTGAAGGACTGGGATTAATTGCTCGGTTTCAAAGTATTAGTGAGAGTGTTAAGGAACAATCAAACCGAGTTTTGGAAGTTGGGCAAAAGTTAGGGTTAAATGGGGCAATTTTTACCGATGGTGATGAAGCTAATCTATGGCAGAGATTGCAAGAACGAATACATACTACTGCCACAGAATCGGTAATTAGCTGCAAAATAGGAGTGTTACCTACTGCTGCTGTGGAGATTTTGACTCAAGTGGAGTTGGGTTTAATTCATATTAGTAGTGGTTTAGGTTTGTTACAATTAGAGAGTAAAAATCAAGTTTTGAAAATCCGCGATCGCTTAGGCTTTGCTGGAAACAATCCCACTCAAGCAAGTAGTGGTTTTTTAACAATTCTGTCAGCACCAGTTGCGGTTAAAGAACAAATAGATGTTTGGGGTTATACGGGTAATGCTTTGCCGTTGATGCGCCGTATTAAGGAACAGTTTGATAGTAAGAATATTTTAAGTCCTGGTCGGTTTGTGGGTGGAATTTAAGAAACGAACCGCTAAGAGATTGTTTTAAAAGTGATTGGCTGTGATTTTAATTACATTGTTACCTCCCTTAGTCCCCCCTTATAAAGGGGGGAAACAAGAAAAATCCGGTTCCCTCCCCTTTATAAGGGGAGGGTTAGGGTGGGGTAAAAAATATTTAATACATCAATCGTGACTTTTCAAACATCCTCTAAGACACAGAGAATGCTTAGATAGAGAGGGGAAGAAGAGAATATATGCAAGTTTCAAAAAATTCTGTTAATAATACGGCTAGTTTAAAGAATTTGAAGGGCTTTGATGAGAGTCATCCACCCGATCCGAAGTTAATTGATAGTTGTGTACATTGTGGATTTTGTCTTTCGACTTGTCCTAGTTATCGGGTGCTGGGTAAGGAGATGGATTCTCCTAGAGGACGCGTCTATTTAATGGATGCAATTAATGAGGGTGAAATTGCTCTCAATACCGCAACAGTAGAACATTTTGATTCTTGTTTAGGATGTCTTGCTTGTGTGAGTACTTGTCCTTCTGGCGTGCAGTATGACAAGTTAATTTCTGCAACTCGTCATCAAGTTGAACGAAATTATCCCCGCAGTTTACCAGATCAATTTTTTCGCCAACTGATATTTACTCTGTTTCCTTATCCCAATCTTTTACGGGTTTTATTAGTTCCGTTGTTAGTTTATCAAAAGTTAGGATTTGCTAAGTTATTTCGGGCTACGGGTTTACTGAATAAAATATCGCCTCGTTTGGCAGCAATGGAATCAATTCTGCCAGAAATTACTCTCAAATCTTTTCAAGATAATTTGCCTACTGTGATTCCTGCTAAAGGTGAAAAGCGGTATCGAGTCGGGGTAATTTTGGGTTGCGTCCAACGGCTGTTTTTCTCCCCCGTAAATGAAGCGACAGTGCGCGTTTTAACAGCGAATGGTTGTGAAGTTGTGATTCCCAAATCTCAAGGTTGTTGTGCGGCGCTTCCCGAACACCAAGGACAAACAGAACAAGCGAAAGCTTTAGCAAGGCAGATGATTGATAGTTTTGCCAAGACTGATGTCGATTTTGTGATTATCAATGCTGCTGGTTGCGGTCATACTTTAAAAGAATACGGTCATATTTTAGAAGATGACCCAGAATATCGAGAAAAGGCCAAGGATTTTGCCGCTAAAGTTAAAGATGCTCAAGAATTTTTGGCAACTGTTGGCTTAACAGCGAAACTTTCACCGTTGACCGATAAACTATTGAATTTAGTTTATCAAGATGCTTGTCATTTATTGCACGGACAAAAGATTAGCGTCCAACCGCGTCAGATATTGCGACAAATTCCAGGGGTGAAGTTGAGAGAACCAATAGATGCAGCTTTGTGTTGTGGCAGTGCCGGAGTTTATAATATGCTGCAACCAGAAGTTTCTGAAGAATTGGGTCGGCAAAAAGTGCAGAATTTGTTGAATACTGGTGCTGAGTTAATTGCTTCTGCTAATCCGGGATGTACTTTGCAAATTACGAAGCATTTGCAGTTGCAGGGTAAGAAGATTTTAGTTATTCACCCGATGGAGTTGTTAGATTATTCGATTCGCGGTGAGAAGTTAAAATTGTAGATATTTCTTGTGGGGTGGACATCTTGTCATTGATTTTAAAGCAAAGAGCAAAAATGTAGCTTTTGCTCTACTCTTCGCTTGCCTACGGTGTATAGATAAGTCAAATTACCCCCCTTAATCCCCCCGATGTATTGGCTACGGTGTATACACAAGTGTTGGTGCAGTGTATCTATCCCGCCTCGGAATAAATTCCGAGTCTCATAACGAAAGTCCTCTAAAAGAGGACTAAACTAAATTTCTTGTTTAGTCCTCTTTTAGAGGACTTTTGCTTATCAGCCCGGAACTAAAGTTCCGGGCGGGATATTTGCTCAGTGTGGGACTTTCACTTGAACAGAAATATTGGGTGGGTAGTTTTCCGAAATAGCCGCTTTATCGTCTGTATAATCACTGAAATGGGCTAGAGCGTCAAGCTGATTTCGGGTGATTTGTGATGAAACTAGATTTAGTCAGATTTTTTCAAGCTTGCAACCCCAGTAAAACTCTGATTGTGAGCAAACCGGAGGATAGACAATATTATATTGATTTCTCTAAAGTGCGTGGTGCCAAAATTATTGAGGAACTTGGGCGAACTATTACCCGCCTTTCACCTGAAGAACCCACTTGTCAATTGTTTACCGGACATATCGGCTGTGGCAAATCCACTGAATTACTGCGGCTAAAGGCAGGTTAGAGCAGCAGGGATTTCATGTGGTTTATTTCGAGTCTAGCCAAAGCCTGGATATGGCTGATATTGATGTTACAGATATTTTATTAGCAGTTGCTCGTGAGGTTAGTCAAAGTCTAGAAGCAATCAAAATTAACCTCAAGCCTGGATACTTTCAAACTCTGTTTACTGAACTTGGTGAATTTTTGCAAACGCCGATAGAACTTGGGGGAGAGTTATCTGTAGGTATTGCCAAAATTACCGCCAAAACTAAAGATAGTCCCAAACTTCGCGGTCAGTTGCGACAATATTTAGAACCGCGCACCAACGGCATTTTAGAATCAATCAACAAAGAATTGCTCAAGCCTGCAAGAGAGAAACTTAAGCAGCAAGGTAAAAAAGGACTGGTGGTAATTATAGATAATCTCGACAGAGTAGATAATTCTTTGAAGCCTTCGGGTTATTATCAGCCAGAATATCTCTTTGTGGAACGGGGCGAACAGTTAAACCAGCTAAATTGTCATGTTGTTTATACCATTCCCTTAGTGTTGATTTTTTCCAACGCTTTAGGAAGGCTAACAAATCGCTTTGGCGTAGACCCCAAGGTTTTGCCGATGGTTCCTGTGAAATTAGAAGATGGTTTGCAATTCTCACAAGGAATCACGCTGCTGCAAGAGATGGTGATGGCGAGGGCTTTTCCTGGTGTTAGTTGGGAACAAAGCCGGAATTTAATTACCGAGGTTTTTGATAATTCTGATACTTTAGAGCGACTTTGCCGAGTTAGCGGCGGTCATTTGCGTAATTTGTTGATGTTATTGTTTCGCTGTCTTCAGCAAGAAGACCCGCCTTTGTCGCGGGAGTGCGTAGACAGGGTGATTAAACAACGCCGCAACGAGCTAACTTTGGCAATTACGCCTGATGAATGGGAAGTACTGCGTGAGGTGACGCAAAAGAAAAGCTTGAGAGGTCATGAAAGATACGAACTTTTGCTCCGCAGTATGTTTGTATTTGAATACCGAAATGAGGATGGTTCGTGGTTTGATGTCAATCCGATTTTGGCTGAAGCCAAGGAATTTAAGTTATAAATCGGCTGTAGGGGCTTAGAGTTGTACGCCCTTAGCTATCAGGTATTTTGTGAAATAGTATAAGGGACTTCCAAGTAAAAAAATATTCCATAGCAGAGGGACAAGGAAGACAAGGGGGACAAGGGGGACAAGGAAGAAAGAAGTCTAGTTGAGTAGACAAATTGGATAATTTATTTTTTGGAGTTCCCTAACGTTAGCTACATCGACAAGTGCAGGAGCTAGATCGACAAGTGCGGGAGCTAGATCAGCAAGTGCAGGAGCTAGATCAACAAATGCGGGAACCAGATCAGCAAGTGCGGGAGCTAGATCAACAAGTGCGGGAACCAGATCAGCAAGTGCGGGAGCTAGATCAACAAGTGCGGGAACCAGATCAGCAAGTGCGGGAACCAGATCAACAAGTGCGGGAGCCAGATCAGCAAGTGCGGGAGCTAGATCGACAAGTGCCGGAGCCGTGTCAGTTGTCATTTTCACAACTACAGCTTTTTACAACTAGCAAAAATCGTCCTTTCTGCTCCCTGCTCCCTGCCCCCTGCCCCCTACTCCCTGCCTCCTGCCTCCAAATCCATAATTTTATACTTTATGCAAAAGAAAACTGCTGTATGTTATGAGTAATCAGCAAGAACCGGAAAATTTAGCTTTTGACAATGAGGGTTCATTACAAACTTTAGTCAGAGCAATTACCTTTTCTCAGGGGCAGTTTTCGCTGATTATATTGCGATGTAACTATGCTGCTTTACGTCAGCGCATGGTAGAACGCCTGCGCCAATTATCTCCTGTACAGATTCACGAAATTACTTTACCTGCATCAGTCAAAACGCTTTACACAAATATACGCGAACAATTGGGAGATGAACAGCCACCTGCATTGATGGTTTTTGGTTTGGAGTCAGTTAAAAATATTGATACAGTTCTGACTTCAGCGAACCAAGTACGGGAGGAGTTTAGAAAAAACTTCCCGTTTCCGATATTGTTGTGGGTTAATGATTCAGTTCTGCAAAAATTTATTCGATTAGCAACTGATTTAGAAAATTGGGCAACTATCATTGAGTTTGAAAACCCTACGGATGAATTAGTCAATTTGCTTCAGCAAAAAACTGATGAAATCTTTGCTGGTAATGTAACGCCCAATGCCCAAATGTGCCGGGAATTAGAAACTGCCCGTGAAGATTTGCAAAATCGAGGAGAAGTATTAGAAGCAGCACTTAAAGCAAGTTTAGAGTTTTTGTTGGGCTTGAATGATTATCTACATGACCAGATAGATTCTGCTTTAGCACATTATCAACAAAGCTTGGAGTTCTGGCGACAAAGTAATTCTTTAGAGCGACAAGGTATATTACTTGTTAATATTGCTTTAGCTTATAACCGCCAAGCCGAAAAAAATCAGACAGAAAATCAACGCTATTGGCAAGAGTCGAGAAATTACCTTGAGCAAGCGATTGAAATTTTTGAACAAGCACAACGTTCTGATTTAGTTGCAAAACATATTACTAAACTGGGTGGAGTGCTACGACGTTTACAAGCATGGTCAGAGTTGCAAAGCCTTGTAGAAAAATCTCTGCCGCTACATCAAAATTATGGCACGCCGTTGCAGTTGGCTCAAGATTATGGCTTTTTGGCAGAAGTAGCTTTAGAGCAGTTACGCTGGGATGAAGCTCATCAACTTGCAGGGCAAGCATTGCAAATCTTAGCTAATATCCCTAATCTTCAATCAGATCAATTTGGATTGTATCGGTTTATTTTAGCAAAATCTCAACAGGGTTTAGGTCAATATCAAGTAGCAATTAATAGTTTAAAAACTGCAAAAACTGAAATTAATCATCAGTATAATCCACAATTATATATATCTATATTAGAAAGATTGCGTTTACTCTACTTTGAGCAAGGTGAATATCTCAAAGCGTTTTATATTAAGCAAGAGCAGTTACAAATTGAACAACAGTATGGTTTCCGCGCTTTTGTTGGTGCATCTTATCTTAATCCGCAGCGACAGGCAATTAGTTCTGCATTGCAAGTAGAAAATTCTGAAACAATAGCTGAAGAAATTGCTGCTTCTGGTCGGGGACAAGATGTGAAGCGGTTGCGAGAAAGAATTGGTGGGACTGAGCATAAATTGACTGTAATTCATGGTCAGTCAGGAGTGGGGAAAAGTTCAATTTTGCAGGGTGGATTAATACCAGCGTTGCAACAGCAAGCAATTGGTGAGCGAGATGCTTTACCTGTTTTGTTGCGAGTTTATACAGATTGGGTGGGGATGTTGGGGCAGAGTTTGGCTAAGGCTTTTGAGGAAGTCAGAGGAAATCAATTATCTGTTAATCTTGATTCTTCAGCAGCTATTTTAGAACAATTACGAAGAAATGCTGACCGGAATTTATTGACGGTTTTAATGTTTGACCAGTTTGAGGAGTTTTTCTTTGTTTATCCAGACCAAGGTCAACGACGAACATTTTATGAGTTTTTACGAGTTTGTCTAGATATTCCTTTTGTCAAAGTAATTCTGTCTTTGCGGGAAGATTATTTACATTATTTATTAGAATTAGACCGTCTGTTTAATTTAACTGCAATTAATAATAACATTCTCGATAAAAATATTCGCTATTACTTGGGTAACTTTTCGCCAGCCGAGGCGATGGCTGTGGTGCAGAGTTTAACAGAACGCTCTCAATTTTATCTTGAGCCTGCGCTCATCGATCAATTAGTGCAGGATTTAGCAGGTGAATTGGGGGAAGTACGCCCGATTGAGTTGCAAATTGTGGGGACGCAATGGGCACAAGAGGTTGGCACTCAGTTCTGGTTTATCTGTAGTTTTATTAGTAGTGGCAGGTATAGGCTCTGGTTACGCAGGTTTTAAAGCGCAGCAGGCGGAAATAGCACAAAAAGAAGCACAACAAGGAACACAGCTAGAACGGGCAGGTGTTAATGCCTTAAGACAGTTTGAGTATACGCAGTTAGAATCGCTGGTGTCAGCAGTGCAGACTGGTAAAGAGTTAAAAAGTCTGGTAAAAGATGGTCGCCCTTTAGAAAAATATCCAGCTATCAGCCCTATTTTTGCTTTGGATAGTATTCTCAATAAAATTAAAGAACGTAACCAGTTGCAAGGGCATCAAAGCAGTGTCAGTAGTGTGAGTTTCAGCCCGGACGGCAAAACCATCGCCACGGCATCCGATGACAAGACAGCGCGGTTGTGGAACCTGCAAGGGAAACTGCTGCAAGAATTCAAAGGGCATCAAAGCAGTGTCTTAAGTGTGAGTTTCAGCCCGGACGGCAAAACCATCGCCACGGCATCCGATGACAAGACAGCGCGGTTGTGGAACCTGCAAGGGCAACTGCTGCAAGAATTCAAAGGGCATCAAAGCAGTGTCAGTAGTGTGAGTTTCAGCCCGGACGGCAAAACCATCGCCACGGCATCAGATGACAAGACAGCGCGGTTGTGGAACCTGCAAGGGCAACTCCTCCAAGAATTCAAAGGGCATCAAAGTAGTGTCAGTAGTGTGAGTTTCAGCCCAAACGGCAAAACCATCGCCACGGCATCTTATGACAAGACAGCGCGGTTGTGGAACCTGCAAGGGAAACTGCTGCAAGAATTCAAAGGGCATCAAAGCAGTGTCTTAAGTGTGAGTTTCAGCCCGGACGGCAAAACCATCGCCACGGCATCCGATGACAAGACAGCGCGGTTGTGGAACCTGCAAGGGCAACTGCTGCAAGAATTCAAAGGGCATCAAAGCAGTGTCTTAAGTGTGAGTTTCAGCCCGGACGGCAAAACCATCGCCACGGCATCAGATGACAAGACAGCGCGGTTGTGGAACCTGCAAGGGCAACTCCTCCAAGAATTCAAAGGGCATCAAAGTAGTGTCAGTAGTGTGAGTTTCAGCCCAAACGGCAAAACCATCGCCACGGCATCAGATGACAAGACAGCGCGGTTCTGGAACCTGCAAGGGCAACTGCTGCAAGAATTCAAAGGGCATCAAAGCAGTGTCAGTAGTGTGAGTTTCAGCCCAAACGGCAAAACCATCGCCACAGCATCTTATGACAAGACAGCGCGGTTGTGGAACCTGCAAGGGCAAGTGCTGCAAGAATTCAAAGGGCATCAAAGCAGTGTCAGTAGTGTGAGTTTCAGCCCGGACGGCAAAACCATCGCCACGGCATCAGATGACAAGACAGCGCGGTTGTGGAACCTGCAAGGGCAAGTGCTGCAAGAATTCAAAGGGCATCAAAGCAGTGTCAGTAGTGTGAGTTTCAGCCCAAACGGCAAAACCATCGCCACGGCATTATCTGACAACACAGCGCGGTTGTGGCCTGTGGAGAATTTAGACCAATTGTTGGTGCGGGGTTGCAATTGGCTGCATGATTATTTGCAGAACAACCCGAATTTGGGTGAGAGCGACAAGCATCTGTGCGATGATATCAAGTAAAACCCAAGTGAAAAATTATGCATCGCCGGATTAATATCAGCTAGCCAGATAAAAGGTCATTGCGAGTGCAACGATCGCAAAGCATCTCGTTCGCTCTTAGCGTCTCGTAGAGAAGAGAAGCAATCACAAGCTCGATCCGGTAGCAATGCGATCGCCTGAAAACAGATTTTCATTGTAGGATAGGCAATCGCCTCTATCTATTCGATGTAGCTCAAGCAATATTTTGCGATCGCTCTCTCATATTGAATCAAAGCCATTTTAACCAAAGCGCGATGGCACTACTTGTACTTGTCCATCAGGCGATCGCTTCTTTAATTCTTCTGCTTTTATAGCCCAATACAGTTGGGTTAAGGGTAATTGGTACAAAATATTGGGTTTTGAGACGCGATAAATCGCCGTCTCTACAAGTGTTTTGGTCTGTGATCGGGGTTTACTTGCAGTCTCATCTATTCCCAAAGCCTAGATGCGATCGCCTGCATCAGCCATTTTGCACCATCCAAACCAGTTTGCCCAAAATTTGCTCAACTGGTGGCAGTGGATAATCGGTCAGGTCAATCGTCACAGTTTGCTTTTCTAGTTTCAGAAACCGCCAAACTGTACCACTCGTTACCGTTCCGTAGATGGTTGAAATCGGCTGCTGCTTCTGTTGATTAAAGCGTTGAGCTGCCACCATCTCGGCTAAACATTGTCCCAGTGCTGGTTTAAGGTCTTCTTTCTTCGCTTCCACTAAAACCACCGCCGGAGCCTTAATAAACAACTGCTCTGGAGAGCGACTAATGAGAAAATCGACATAACCCGTCAAATCAATTTCTGGCTGCACGCTGAACTCTTCACCCGAAAAGACACTAATTTGTCCTTTGAACTGACGTTTGACTTCTAACAAAACTGGATTGATAATACCTTCAGAACGCGCTTTTTCAGTACTGACTGCGATCGCCCAAGGCAGCGTTTCTTTCAGTGTATCTTTGAGTAAAGAACTTGGATTGACTGGGGAAATTTCAGGCAGAAAGCGATCGCCTTCAATGATAGTGAGTTGAAAATCCTCTACAGCTTTACTGAGGGTAAATTTACTATAAGGCATCAGGATTTTCCCTACTATTTTCTTATTTGAAGAAGAATACAGAATACAGAATTCAGAATTCAGAAGCAAGATGCTTTCAATCCCAAACCCGTTGCAAATTCAAGACAAAACCCGGTAAAACTTCTTCACCCGACAATTGGGCAGGATTTTCCAACACTTCCACATTCTTACCCAGTCGATAAATTTCCACCCGTCGCTGCTGTGGGTCGATTAACCAACCAAGTTTCGCGCCATTGTCGATATACTCCCTCAATTTATCTTGCAGGGACTTGAGGGTATCCGAACTAGAGCGTAACTCAACCACAAAATCGGGGCAGATATTCGCAAATGTTCCTTTTTGTGCTGAAGTAAGTGCCTGCCAACGTTCTCCACTCACCCAAGAGGCATCGGGCGAGCGAGTTGCACCATTGGGTAAAATGAAGCCTGTAGAAGAGTCAAAGGCTTGACCAGGTTCGCCCGCATTACGCCACCACAAATACAATTCGCCAGAAATACTGCAATTACGTTTTCCAGTTTCCCAGCCTGTTGGTGGGTTCGCTATTAATTCTCCTTGTGCGGTTCTTTCTAGTCTCAAGTCTCGGTTGGCTGCGGCTAAAGCAGCAAACTGTTCTTGGGTAACATACAGCCCAATGGACTTAGGCAACTCAATCAATAGGGTTTCGGTTTCTGGAGTGGCGGGTGTTTGTACCATCTTGACCTCAAGGATTCGTTTGGGAGGCAGGAGGCAGGGGGCCTACGGTGTATACACAAGTTATCGAATCACTACCAGTCCTTTGTTTACCCCACCCTAACCCTCCCCTTGTAAAGGGGAGGGAACTAGATTTTCCGGTTTCCACCCTTGACAAGGGGGGATTAAGGGGGGTAATTCGACTTGTGTATAAACGGTAGGCAGGAGGCAGGAGGCAGGAGTTAGAAAGAAACTTTATGTTTGATGAATCAGTCCTGCTTGTAACTCACTTACTTGCAATCTGCTGTAATTATAAGCGATCGCCATCTCAACTCTTACCCCTTTCTCCTCTTATGGGATGATGAAGTAAACTATTTGCCATGCCATCATCAGCAATAAAACAAAATGTCAGTTGAGGTTTTTCATGGCATTAGAAGCGGTAATTTTAGATATTGATGGCACGCTGGTTATCAGTAATGATGTTCATGCAAATTCCTGGATAGAGGCATTTGCAGCTTATGACTTGGAAGTGCCATTTGAAAAAGTTAGACCACTCATGGGTATGGGTGGAGATCAACTGATTCCTAAAGTAGTGCCAGAATTAAATGGTGAAGAAGGAACTGGCAAAGCGATCGCTCAACTACGCAAAAAACTATTATTTGACAAATATATACCGCAAATCACTGCTGCTGCTGGTAGCAGAAACTTAATATTAAAGATGCAAAAATCGGGATTGCATCTGGTTGTCGCTAGTTCAGCAAGTTCTGAAGAACTTGAAATCATGCTCAAAATTGCCCAAGTAGATGATTTGCTCACGGAAGTAACTACATCCGATGATGCTGAAGCATCTAAACCTGCTCCTGACATTGTAGAAGCTGCCTTGAAAAAAGGGCAAATAACACCAGATAAAGTAGTGATGCTAGGAGATTCTCCCTATGATATTGAGTCTGCCGGCAAAGCAGGGGTAGGTGTAATTGCTTTGCGTTGCGGTGGCTTTAGTGACGAACAACTATCGCAAGCGATCGCAATTTACAACGATCCTGAAGATTTACTACAGCACTATGACTCTTCTATTCTGGGTGCAAATGCTTAAATCTTAAAAGAAGGAAGAAGGGTAGGCGATCGCACTCGATTCATTAACAAAGCTGTGCAATATTATACTACTCAAAAAGCCTTAGTCAATCTTGGAGAACAGTTAAAAGAAAAAGCCATCCAACGGGCGGGACTTGATTTGAAGTTGTTGAAGTTTTGAGGCGATATCTGGTGAAAAGCTACTTTGCATCTGTGCTTCCTACTTTTCTAGAAGACGCGATTAATCGCGTCTCTAACCTTTGGCTCAGACCTTAGTGTAATTATTGATGACCTTGGCTAAATCTGGCACTGCTTCTTCTACGTGCTTTTTGGCGGAACCGCGAAGTTTTTCATAGGTTCCTCGCACAATTTGGCGGGTTGAGTTCTTGACTCTCGCATCGGTAACACTCAGTAGCGCGTCTGCTGTATCAGAGCGATTCGCACTCAAATATTCAACTGGATCGCCTTTCTCTACGCCTCTACTCCAGATGGGATCGAGAGCTGTAAAGCATTGCGGTAATATCTGCTCAACGACATAGGGAATATATCCTGGCTTAATTCCTTTCAAAGCAGCAAAGGCAGTTTTCAAAGCGATGCCGCTCATACCTGACTTGGATGCAAGCTGTCCTTCAATCATGTTGCAACAATCATCTACGACCATAGCCTTTTTGGTCGGGTTCAAAAGTCCGTCGCTAAGTCCCATTTCACTCTTCCTTATCTAAGTACTTAATTCTATTCGGCTAATTTTTTAGCAAGCAGGAAATTACAGAAAATGGTATCAGAGTTAGAGGATGTTGTGGATAAGCTGATACGCTTTTAAACTGCATAGTTGAGAAGAGGCAAGGGGGCATTGGGCATTGGGCATTGGGCATTGGGCATTGGGCATTGGGCATGGGGCATGGGGCATTGGGCATGGGGCATTGGGCATGGGGCATTGGGCATGGGGAAAAGGGGAAAGATTAAATTTATTCCTTTTCCCTTTAACGTTTAACCTTTTTCCCTGCTCCAACTCATTACTCATTACTCATTACTCCCCTGCCCCCTGCCCCCTGCCCCCTGCCTCTTAGCAGACTTAAGAGCTTATCCCATCCTCCTGAGACCTAAATTGCGTTTCTGGCTGACTTGAGCCAGCAGGTAGAGCTTCATGTCTAGTTCCCGAAGCTCCATTTGGTGAATCTGGAGGATTTGAACCTCCTCGCTTCCGAGGTAATATAGCCTGAGCCAAGCTCTTAACCAAAATATAGAGAATTGGTACTAAGAACAAACTCAAGAATGTCGAAAGCATCAGCCCCCCAAACAGTGCTGTTCCTAAAGACCAACGGCTGCTGGCTCCAGCCCCTTGAGAAATCACTAGGGGCAAAAATCCTAAGAGTGCGGCAAAGGATGTCATTAAGATCGGTCGCAAACGTTCTTGTCCCGCTTTCACCGCCGCCCTTGTATAGCTCATGCCCTGCTCGTGCAGCTGATTGGCAAATTCTACGACTAAAATCGCGTTTTTCGCAGCTAGACCAATCAAAGTCACCAAACCTACCTGGCAATAGATATCATCCACGACCTTTGGGAAGAGGCTACCTACCATGAAAATATTGGAACGCAGCCAAATCGCTGTCATTGCTCCCAAAACTGCCAAAGGAACTGTCAGCAAAATGATAATTGGGTCAACGTAGCTTTCATACTGAGCTGCCAGCACCAGAAAGACAATAACGATCGCTAAGGCAAAAATCAAGCCTGTAGCTCCCCCTGATGTCTTTTCTTGGAGATAAGTGCCTGTCCACTCATAACCAAACCCTTGAGGTAAGTTTTCTGCTGCTAGTTGCTCCATTGCTTTAATCGCCTGTCCAGAACTAGCACCGGGAGCCGGAGCGCCCTGTACTTTGATTGACCTGTACAAGTTGTAATGGGCGATGGTTTTCGGCCCCACAAAGGGAGTAATTTTCACCAAACTGCTCAATGGAATCATTGCCCCATTAGCAGAGCGAACATACAGCTTGCCAATATCCTCTGGATTAGAACGGAACACTCCATCTGCTTGGACATATACCCGATACTGTCGCTGTCCCTGCACAAAGTTATTCACATATTGCGACCCTAGATAAGTTTGCAATGCCCCAAAGACATCGTTAATTTCAACATTGAGAGCTTTGGCTTGGTTGCGGTTTACCTGAATGTCATATTGGGGAGTATCTGCGGTGAACTGAGTGAAGACTCCTTGGAGAACAGGGCTTTTACGTGCTGCCCCAATCAATTTTTGAGCAGCATCAATTAGGTTTTCAATCGGCGCACTGCCGGTTTTGTCTTGAACGATAAACTCAAAACCACCCGTAGTACTTAATCCTCTCACTGGAGGAGCATTGACTGCGATCGCTCTGGCTTCTGTAATTGTAGAGAGCTTGGCGTTCAGTCTTTGAAGTATGCCATAAACAGATTGAGATTGTTCAGTTCTCTCTTTCCAGGGTTTCAGGTTAGCAAAGGCAATGCCTAAATTAGAAGCATTACCGTCGAAACCAAAACCACTGATCATAAAACTAGCTCTAACTTCGGGAGCCGATGTGACTTCTTTGACTACCTTGTTCATCACAGATTCGGTATATTTCAAAGAAACCCCGTCAGGCCCTTGGACAATGACAAAGAAGTAACCTTGATCTTCCTCTGGAATAAATCCGGTAGGTACTGCTCTGTACATCAAAACCGTTGCTAATAAACCAGTGAGAAAAACGCCAATTACAACCGGCTTGATATGGGTAAGGTAGCTAATAAACCTGACATATCGCCGCGTGAACCAAGCAAATCCTCGATTAAATTGGGTAAAAAACCAGCCTAAAGGGCCGCGTGGAGTCTGAGCAGGGCGCATCAGGATGGCTGCCATACTCGGAGAGAAGGTTAAGGCATTGAAGGTGGAAATGCCAATGGAGCAAGCAACGGTTAAGGCAAATTGTTTGTAAACAATCCCAGTAGTGCCAGGAATGAAGGCAACTGGAATAAATACCGCCATGAGTACAAGTGAAGTGGCAATAATTGCCCCAGTTAACTCCTTCATGGCTTCCACAGCCGCTTCAAAGGGTCTCATACCCTGCTCTAGTTTGACTGCAACTGCCTCCACCACAATAATGGCATCATCCACAACGATCCCGATCGCGAGAACAAAACCAAATAAGGTGAGTGTATTAATTTGAAATCCTAAAACCAACAGAGCCGCACACGTCCCAATCAAGGAAACGGGAATCGCCACAGTCGGAATGATCGTGGTACGCCAGTCTTGTAAAAAGACAAAAATTACCAAGACCACTAGGACAATTGCTTCAACTAGAGTGTGCAGAACTTCTTCTAAAGAAATTTCTACAAACGGAGTGGTATCAAATGCCAACTGGGCTTTGAGTCCAGGTGGAAAATTTTTCTCTAATATTTTGATCTGTTCTTCAACAGCATGAGCAACGTTCAAGGCATTACTACCGGGAAGTTGATATATCCCCAAACCCACGGCTGCCTTGGGATCATTTCCGGGAATAGTGAATTTGGCATCAGCCAGATAGTTCTCTGCTCCTAGTTCAACTCGACCGACATCTCTGACTTTAACTAGAATGCTATTAGTAGTGCTATTACTAGTGCTATTAGTAGTGTTATTACTGGTGCTACTAGTAGTACTGCCTGGAGTAACTTTCAGCACCATATCCTCAAATTCAGCCGCATCTTTAAATCGACTGGTTGCCCGTAAAGCAAATTCAAAGCTTTGATTATCTGGTGCTGGTTCCTTACCAATCGCCCCTGCACCCACTTGAATATTTTGTTGTTGCAGGGCAGTTGTTACATCTTGGGGAGTTAGTTGATGTTGGGCAAGCTTGTTGGGATCGAGCCAGAGACGCATCGCATATTTGCGTTCTCCAAAAACCCTGGCACTTCCTACACCAGGAAGCCGTTTGATCTGATCGAAAATATACAGATCGACATAGTTACTGATAAAAATGTTGTCATACTCATTATTTTCTGAGTAAAACCCATAGACCAGCAATAAACTGCTCGATGCTGTTTCAACAGTCACACCTGTTCGTTGAACGGTATCAGGCAATTGAGGTGAAGCCAGTGCTTCTTTATTTTGAACGTTTACTTGAGCAATATCGCTATTGACATTAGTGGGAAAGGAGACAGTTATATTGCTCGAACCATCATTACCCGTATTAGAAGAGATATAAGATACATCTTTAACACCATTAATTTGTCGCTCAATAATGTTGGTGACAGTATTTTCTGTTGTTTGAGCATCCGCACCAATATTGTTGGAGCTAACAGTAATTTGTACTGGGGCAAGGTCTGGTAGCTGAGAAATGGGAAGAATCGGTATACAGATGCTTCCCAGCAGCAAGATAATGAACGTGCAGACCGTCGTCAGCACTGGCCGCCTGATGAAGGTATTGACAAACATAAATCAAGCAATAATGAAATTGTTTCAGACTGGTTAGGAACGTAGTAGCTTTTTATTAATATAAGGATTTATTAAGGCTTAATGTTAGATATTTTCTTTTTCCTATACTTCAGTATAGGTATGCATACATTTATGCTAGTAACTCACACAAGTCTAAAATAGCTGATTAACTGAGGTTTTAGCGTTAGTTTTACCCCACCCTAATCCTCCTTTCTGGGGCAGGTTTTTTTGATTAGACAAATAATTAGACAAATTTTTGGGATTTGAAAATCAAAATCATTGTCTGAGAACTTAAAACTACGTTCAATAATTGAGAACATTCTCAACTATTTATCGAAAGCCTAAAAACCTGCCCTTATAAAGGGGCTACGGTGTACACACATCTCTAAAAATCCTACCCCACCCAATATTTCTGTTCAAGTGAAAGTCCTAGACTGAGCAAATATCCCGCCCAGAACTAAAGTTCCGGGCTGATAGCTAAAGTCCTCTAAAAGAGGACTAAACTAAATTTCTTGTTTAGTCCTCTAAAAGAGGACTTTCGTTATGAGACTCGGAATTTATTCCGAGGCGGGATAGATACACTGTGCACCAACACTTGTGTGTACACCGTAGCCTTTATAAGGCTTGTCATTACCAACATCTTTTAAAGTGAGGTAGGGATGTAATA
>NZ_JAVRCK010000120.1:0-21047 GCF_034530815.1 Nostoc sp. DedSLP03 | reverse complement strand
TGTTGACAACTCTGTTCGTTCCGGTGCAGCAGAGGCATTGGGAAATCTGGGGGAGACAGCCAAACCCTACATCAAAGACATCCTCAACATCCTCAAGGATAAAACCGTTGACCCAAATGTTCGTTCCAATGCAGCAGAGGCATTGGGAAATCTGGGGGAGGCAGCCAAACCCTACGTCAAAGACATCCTCGACTTCCTCAAAGATAAATCCGTTGACTCTTTTGTTCGTTCCGGTGCAGCAGCGGAATTGGGAAATCTGGGGGAGGCAGCCAAACCCTACGTCAAAGACATCCTCGACATCATCAAGGATGAATCCGTTAATAATAATGTTCGTTCCAATGCAGCAGTGGGATTGGGAAATCTGGGGGAGGCAGCCAAACCCTACGTCAAAGACATCCTCGACATCATCAAGGATAAATCCGTTTATGATAATGTTCGTTCCAGTGCAGCTTATGCATTGGGAAATCTGGGGGAGGCTGCCAAACCCTATGTCAAAGACATCGCTGACATCCTCAAGGATAAATCTGTTGACAACTCTGTTCGTTCCGGTGCATCAGTGGCATTGGGAAATCTGGGGGAGACAGCCAAACCCTACGTCAAAGACATTGCTGACATCCTCAAGGATAAATCTGTTGACAACTCTGTTCGTTCCGGTGCAGCAGAGGCATTGGGAAAGATAGAACAACTCAACCTGAATAATATTGTTGTAATTCTGGATAGCATCTATTACGCAGGTCAATCAGAATTTGCACAGTGGCGATTTTTTAGCTATTTCCTGGGTAGCGGCACTGATGAAGTCAAAACACTGCTCACATGGCTGGGTTTTCCTGAGACTAAAACGATTCCTGTTTCATTAAGCCACGATCGCGGTGATAAAACTCTCAAAATCTTTGCCCAAGTCTGGGAACCGAGTCGAGATTTTGCACGATTACGCGAAGACTTAGCAAAGCAAATTGCTGTAGTTGCGAGAAAAGTCCATTGGAAACCGCAAGATATTGGTATTTTAGAAACTCACTACAACAACCTCAAAAATGCCGGATACACAGAAGCTGACTCGCTGCAATCAGTAATAGTTAACCTCAAAACTTGGCAGTGGTTGTTCAACGCCAGAACGACTATTTTGATTCATGCTGCCTTTTGGCTTGCCCTCATCTTCGCTTACCCCAAATTTCCCCAAGTTCAAGCCATCTTCTTCTGGAATCCTTGGGTGAGGCGCATTCTCGGTATTGGCTACGTCGGCTTAATTCTCACCTGGGTTCCCTTTTTCCGCGAAAAGTTATTTGAACCCTTCAAGCCTTCCCTACTAGCTGATGCCGGGTTAGATAATTTTAACCCCGAAGCTTACTTCCCAAATTCTAAAGTGAAAGTTCCCGGTGTAGAGGAACCCGTACCAATTACCCAAGCGCTACCTAGCATCAAAGGACAAGTCATCTTGGAAGGTGATTCTGGCTTGGGTAAGTCAATGTTTCTGCGCTATTTGGTAAAAACTTCTGGGCGGCTTGTGGTTTATCTACCTGCACACAAGTGTGACAAAGGGGTAATTGAGGCAATTCAAGCGAAGCTGCACGGACAAGCACAAGATGCTGATTTTCTCAAGAATTTAATTTACAGTGGTGCATTAGATATTTGCATTGACGGACTCAATGAAGTTACCGCCGACACCAGAGCAAAAATCTGTCAGTTTGCCGAAAGCTATTTCCGGGGTAACATCATCATGACCACCCAACCCCTAGAGTGGACACCACCCTCAACAGCCAAAATATATAAATTGCTCTCCCTTGAACAACCACAAATTCAGCAATTTCTGATTTCCCGTCAGCCACGATTGCCCAAAAATGCCAAAGTTCAAGGTACTAATTATGAGCAAGCTACTGCTAGTTTTTTAACCAAAGCCCTCACTAATCAGCAATCACCCCAAGAATTAAGCGCGATTGAGAAAGTTCTCTCTAATCCAATGGATTTAACTGTGGTGGCCCTGATGCTGT
This sequence comes from Nostoc sp. DedSLP03, assembly GCF_034530815.1. Classification (NCBI taxonomy): domain Bacteria; kingdom Bacillati; phylum Cyanobacteriota; class Cyanophyceae; order Nostocales; family Nostocaceae; genus Nostoc; species Nostoc sp. DedSLP03. The sequence goes on along the minus strand of NZ_JAVRCK010000120.1, from coordinate 19,062 downwards.
CCCAAGGCGAATACCCCGATTTGTTTCACTTGCAACAACATCAATATAATTTGATGGCAGCAGAATATTTGCAAGAGTGGAATCAGGAATTTCCCCTGAAAAAATTCTCCGATGCTGTCTATCAAATGCGGCTGAATGATGAACAGGCGTTACCTGCGGATGAATTTTACCAAGTATTACAGTCTTTGGAAGATGATAAATATAAAATGGTTGTCAGCCGTCAGTGGCAAGACGAAAAAGGCGAAGCCAAGAGAGAATGGTACTTCCGCCACGACAAGATTATGGATTTCTTTTTGGTGCAGAACTTTCTCGGCGAGAGTGAGGAAGCTAAAAATCGGCTCATTGACCACATGAATGACCCCCGTTTTCGTGGTGTCTACTTTTTGCTAGCAACGTTACTCCCGTTAGATGCAGCCAAAGAACTGAAGGAAAAATTAGTTCAATACGCCGCCGATACCAAAGACCATACCGTAAGTGATACCTTCGTGCAATTGTTGCGGCCAAGAGCGTGATATTAATTCGTAATTGGTAATGGGCTACGCCCCGCTACGCTAACATAATTCGTAATTGAGAAAGAGACTTATAATTTGAGGGAAGATTTTTGATTTGATTAAAATGAGTCTTTGAACTCCATTAATGAGTATTTGAACTCTATTAATGAGGCTTTTAGCTCCATTAATGAGTATTTTAGCTTCATTAAAGAGGCTTTGAACTCCATTAATGAGTCTTTGAACTCCATTAATGAGCCTTTGAACTCCATTAATGAGTATTTGAACTCCATTAATGAGTCTTTGATATTAAATACATTGCGATCGCTGCTTATACTATTTCACGAAATTTTTGATACAAATCACTTTTCTTGCTTCCCCTGCCTCCCCTGCTCCCCCTGCCTGCCATCTGTATCAATTTTAAGGTGAAACGGTATGACCACAAGCCGCTCTGCATCTACGCCAGACTACAGGAATGTCTAGCGATCGCAGATGTTCTGCATTCCCAATTCCAGAGAACATCAGCAGTTTCAGCAGTTTAGGTGAATCGAACGCGCCAGCAGTGATTAGTTTAAAAAAATCTGACCTTTCACTCATCTAGAAAAGCTAACGCTAAACCTAAATCCTGAGCAAGCTTTCTTACTAGGTAATGGAAGCGAGGTTTTCTAGATAAGAGTGAAAAGTCAGATATTGCAATGAGTGAAAACATAGATTGTCTTTGTCCTATCGCCAAGTAGAATCAATGCTCAGTTCGCTTGGAACTAAGCTTAATAAATAGGCAAAAGGATTAATAACGACCCCAGCCGCGATCGCGTTCATAGCGACGGTAATTATCACGAATGTTGCGAAGGTAATTATCGCGGTCATAGCGACGATTATTCTCGCGTTCATAACGACGATTATTCTCGCGTTCATAACGGCGATTATTATTGCGCTCATAGCGACGATTACGATCGCGTTCATAACGACGGTAATTATCGCGTTCATAGCGACGATTATTATTGCGCTCATAGCGACGGTAATTATCACGAATGTTGCGAAGGTCGTTCTCGCGGTCATAGTCATCATTTCTATGGTGACGACTATGAAGTTCGTAGTTACCATCATCGTTGCGTTGATAGCTGTAGCTATCTAACTGAGCAACATCATAGGCTGGTGTATTAGCATCAGCTTTTGGAGAAATAGCCAAAGCCGAAGCAGATGCTATCAAGCTGGCAAGCAAAATAGAGGTAAAGCGGTTCATGATGTGAGTCAAAAATTGTTGACAGTAATTTATGCAAGTCCAGTCTGTTTAGGAAGAGCAGATTCCACAAGTCTTTAAATTAATCCTAACAGTATTGAATAACTCGAAAAGTTTTCTTAAGTGCGGTGATTGAGAAAAGTTTTGTTGTCTATGATACTTTCTGACCTGCAAAATCTAGTGAAAAGTTAAAATTAAAATGAATTTTTGAACTGGATGAATCCACCTTTTGAACTTTGTTAATGAGTATTCAAAACTCATGAATTCACCTGATTAGTATTGTCAATAGGTTTAAATCAATTTATGCAGAAAGTTTGCAGGTTATTGCAAAATTAGAGTTTCAGCCTGCAAGTAGAACGCGATCGCACTTTTGCCAAAACCTAAGTAGGTAGACATCATTAAATATAAAATAAACTCCTAGTTTGTAGTCAGCGATTTATCGCTCAGAGCAAGGATTATCAAGACTAAATTCCTTACTACAAACTTTAAATTTATTTATGCCTAGATACTTACCACCTAGCCAATGATTTGAATCTAATAGACAAAACGCACACCAATTATATAGTGTGCGTCTTTGGTTATATTTTAGAAATTCTCGAACTTAGCGATCGCATCTTTCATCTTATCCACCACCTCATCGACAGGGATAACTCCCAATTCTCCAGAGGCGCGGGTACGGATGCTCAAGGTGTTGGTTTCTACTTCCTTGGCTCCCACCACTGCCATCACGGGTATTTTTTCTTTCTCTGCATTGCGAATCTGTTTACCCAAGCGATCGCCACTGGTATCCACTTCTGCACGGATGCCCAATGCTCTCATCTTCGCTACCACATCTTTCGCAAAGTCTAGCTGTGTATCACCCACTGGCAGTAATCTAGCTTGCACTGGTGCTAACCACAAAGGGAAATCACCTGCATATTCTTCAATTAAAATCCCAATTAGCCGTTCCAGCGAACCAAAAGGCGCACGGTGAATCATTACTGGACGTTTGCGAACGCCATCTTCAGCGACGTATTCCAACTCAAAGCGTTCTGGCAAATTGTAATCTACTTGTACAGTTCCTAATTGCCACTCCCGATCTAGGGCATCACTAAAGATAAAATCAAGTTTTGGCCCATAAAAAGCCGCTTCTCCAATTCCTTCAAAGTGTTCCATCCCCAAGGTTTCAACTGCACGGCGAATTGCACCTTCAGCTTTGTCCCAAACTTCATCTGAACCGATGTACTTATCACTAGCCGGATCGCGGAAACTGAGTCTAGCTTTAAAGTTCTTCAGTTGCAGCTTATTGAACACCGACAAAATCAAATCCACCACACTAAGGAATTCGCTATCGAGTTGTTCTGGGGTAACAAATAAGTGAGAATCATCTACAGTAAAACCGCGCACCCGTGTTAAACCGCCCAATTCGCCTGATTGTTCGTAGCGGTAAACAGTACCAAATTCCGCCAAGCGCATCGGTAATTCTCGATAAGAGCGTAACTCACTCTTATATATTTGGATATGGAAGGGGCAGTTCATCGGCTTCATCACGAAGCCCTGTTCCTGTGCAGCAGCTTCTTGATCGTCTGCCATTAAGGGGAACATATCTTCTTTATATTTCTGCCAATGTCCAGAAGTTTTAAATAAATCTACTCTGGCAATGTGAGGTGTTACTACAGATAAGTAACCCCGTTTTACCTGTTCTTGTTTGAGGAAGTCTTCTAAAGTACTCCGCAACAAAGTGCCTTTGGGTGTCCACAAAGGTAAACCCGGCCCCACTAAATCAGAGAATACAAATAATCCCAGTTCCTTACCCAGCTTTCGGTGATCTCGCCGCAGCGCTTCTTCTTTGCGTCGCTTGTACTCAGCGAGTTGTTCTGGACTTTCCCAAGCGGTGGCGTAGATGCGTTGTAATTGGGCTTTAGTTTCATCCCCACGCCAATAAGCGCCAGCAACGCTTTCTAGTTCAACTGCTTTCGGGTTTAATTCACTAGTATTTTCCAGATGAGGCCCCGCACACAAATCCCACCATTCATTCCCCAGATGGTAAATTGTGATTGGTTCCTCTTTGATATCTCCCAGGATTTCTAGCTTGTAAGGTTCATTAATTCCCTGAATCCGGCGTTGGGCTTCTTCGCGGCTGACTTCTTCCCGAATTACTGGCAATTTGCGATTGATAATCTTCGCCATCTCCTTCTTGATGGCTTTGAGATCGTTTTCGCTAAATGGTTCTGGACTGTCGAAATCATAGTAAAAACCATTTTCTATCCAAGGGCCGATTGTAACTTGCGCCTTGGGAAACAGCTTTTGTACCGCCATTGCCATAACATGGGAAGCAGTGTGGCGAATCTTTTTTAAGTTCTCCGATTCGCTGGTACGCGGTAAATAGATTTTTTCAACTTGTTCTGACTGTTGTGACTGATTTGATGAATTTGGCGACATTGGCTGCTGAACCGTTGGCGAGGTGATTACAAAAGGTGATTTATCTGAATCTGTAGGCTTATTCAACTATAACGACTTTGGTTAATTAGTCATTTGTCATTTGTCATTGGTCATTGGTCACTTGTACTGAGCGAAGCCGAAGTATTGGTCATTGGTGCATACACCATCCTTATCCAATGCCATGAGCAATTCAACAAAGCTCACCGCAAACTTGCTTTGACGGTGGGCAGAAAAAGTTTTTCTTTCATCGGAGTAATTCAAACTATGTTCAAGAGTAGGCGTGCTTTCTCTTGAACTAATGACAAATAACAAATGACAAATGACTTTGCCTAGCGGTTTGATTCTGAGTCCTGAATTCTTCTTCAATCCAAAAATAAAGATAAATTTTTGATTTGTTACCTGAGTCTCAAATTCAGGATTGCCTGCGTAGGCGTAGCTCGTCGTAGATATCGCTAAATTATCTTATGAATTTCAACTCGCTGTCATATATGCCTATAGATGCCTGTCCAAAGGCACTGTACAAACCAGAGATCGAGACTATATAATAAATTTTGTGCCCTTTGTTACAAAATTTTACATCAAGAAATTATGAGAGAAACCTAAAAAGTATTAAGAAACGTAAATAACGTTAATATTAGTAAGCAAGTTTGAAATATCCCTCTTATTTATGTCAGACTCAAATTTACCAGGGACTGAGTTGTTGAAAACGGTTTTAGATCCGCTGCTGGAAGATTTTCAGCATTGGTTTACGCGATCGCGCCATTTACTCGAAACTGAGGAACTCTCATTTATGAGTCACCAAGAGCAATCTGACTTGCTCTTGCGGGTTAAGCAAGCCCAAGACGAACTAAATACGGCGAAGATGCTATTTAATGCAACTGATAAACAAGTCGGAATTGATATGGCAACGTTAATGCCTTGGCATGAATTAGTAACAGAATGCTGGAATGTCGCAATGCGCTTTCGTCAAGGACGTGAAGTCTAAGCGCTAAATTTCGGCAGACAACTTAGCGATGTCTCAAGACTTACCAAGGAAGCGTCTACGCAACATGGTAAATCAGTCGTTAAAAAGATAGTAGAAAAATCTTAACAATTTCTTAACATTATCTGGATTAGCAAAATAATGTATCCTATGCTACCGTAAGTGGAATAACGGTTGACAAATAGCTCCATATAAATGTAAGCGCCTGAAAAGTGCGTATAATATTCGTCTTAACTGTCAGTACAGTATCGGCGAAACAAAGCGTTACAAAATAAAGTTTTAAAAATTGCTGTTCTGGAGGAAAATCCAATGTTACATCTGCTTTACATTCTTGCTTTTACAATCCTTGCATTTATAGCTGTTGGCAACTTAATTCGTAACCTGATTATGTTCAGTTTCGATCGGGAGCGAACTTACCCAACGAATTCCTCGCCAATGAATAACCAACGTAACTCTGGTTATTATTCATCAAAAAAACAGTTTGTACCCCATCCAGAGTTATTAGATAGCGCTGGAAACTTAATTAAAGAACCACTTTTGGTAATGCGTTCGATTAACGTTGAAGATGCGCGTCAACATCTTGATGCGCTTTACGAAGCATCCCCAGGACATAAAAGAGATAATTCCGAAGAAGCATAATGTAGAGACGCGATTAATCGCGTCTGTTAGCAATTTGGGTGTAAATGGTTGTTGTTTTTACATCCTTAATTTTTTTTAGGAAAAATTTATTTCCATATTAATCCAGTCAATGTAACTTTTTTGTATTTTGTTAAAAATACTCAATTGGTGGACAACTCCACTCATCTTGCAAGGACTGCGATCGCAGGCGGATACAATTTTCATTCTATTTAGCTAGCGAATTTCCAATTCTTTTCTAGCACTTTTCAACTGTCTCCAGAGGATGTGAATTTGTTTGTAAGCCTCTTGTGGTGAAAGTTTACCACTAGTTTGGAGGCTGCAAATGTAGTTTACCCGTTGAGAAAAATCTTGAAGATTAGCGTTAAATACTAGATACTCTGGTTTAAATTGCCCATAATATGGACTACGAGGATATAAAAAATCGCATAGTTCCGATAGCAAATCAGATTGTCTGTTCATAAGTATTTAGAGTATTACGGATTAGAAATTATCTAATTAGAAAATTTTAATAAAGCTTTTGCCGACCCTTTTGACAAGCATTACAAAAAGAAGTTTGAGGTTCAAAGTCAAGACAGCCGAACGCTTCCTCAGAACAAGCTTTAGTTGGATGTACAGTACACTTAAGGCGATAGTCGTTAGTGAAATATTCACAAGCATGACAAGGAATTTGATGTAGCTTTTTTAAATGATTTATTCCTTGTTTTAAGGTAAAGCAGATACTCAAAATAAAGAAAATCAAAGTGGCCCAAGCAAATGAAGCGCAAAAAATTGTAGCCAGCATAAGTCATCCTCCTAAAGATTAGAAAAAAGTGCCCGCAGTCAACTGCTTTTAACCGCAGGCATGAAATATTATTTAGCTAGTGTTGAGTGAAACTAAATTAACTGAGTCAGTAGGTAGACATAAATCAAAAGGAATGAGGCGAGTGTGAGCAATTTAAGTCTTGCTCTAATTTATTGTAAAGACGTAGAATGCTACGTCTTTACATAATGAGTACTAAATCACTAGATGATTAAATCGAGTTGATTGCGATCGCACCGAATAAAGCAATACTAGTTAATAGCAGATAAGCGAAGATTGCTCCACCAATTCCACCAATCAAAAAGCCCTCAGTAAATTGACTCCATTCAGCGACAGTATTGATGCTCTGTGGTACTTTGGCAACACTTGCAACCGAAACCGATCGTGAATAGATTTCCTGTTGTCTTTCGTAGCTAGTAGTGCCATAAAGCGAAAAACCAATTGTCAGGATGATAATCAAACTGCCTGTGGCTAATAAACCAACCAAGCTGCCGACATTAGAATTGCGTAATAAACCCAATGAACCTAATGTTGCAAAGGGGCCAACTAGCCAGTAACCATGAGCCATGCCAATTTCTAATCCCCGCCACAAAGGAGATATACCGGGGCGGTAAATTGGCAAGTATTTGAGAAACTTCAGCGTCAGATCGGAAGAATTGACTGCGCTTACCTGATTACTCGTTTGGCGCTCTACACGTGGAGGCTGAACCATATCACCATTTTTAAAATCAAATCCGCCTGCGATCGCACGAGCGCGGAGAGCGTGCCAAATGTGACCTAACAGAAACATGAGCGCTAGGACAAAATGGAAAGTTACCAACCAACCACGAGCAGAAACTATACCAGCAGAAGTTTCTATAGCTCTAACTGGCCCATAAAAAACTTCGGGATAGACGGTGTTATTAACTGATGCAAAATATGCTGCTAAAAAGCCCATGTATGCTACAGCACCAATGCTGTAAGATAAATACGCTTCCCCTGAGTAAATCAAAACTCGGCGCGCCCAAGCAAATGGCTTAGTCAAGATGTGGAAAATACCACCACCAATTAACATCAAACCAACCCAGATGTGACCGCCAACAACATCTTCCAAGTTATCAACAGCAGCCAATCCCTCTGGCCCCCAAGCCCCAAATAGGTAGCCAAAAATGCGCAATGGGTTAAGTGTCGGATGATTGATTACCCTGACATCTCCACCGCCAGCAGCCCAAGGGTCAAACAGTCCACCCCAAAACACCGCCTTAGCAACTAAAGCCAAAGCACCTAAACCTAAAAGCGTGAGGTGAATGCCCAAGATGGTTGTCATCTTGTCCTTATCTTTCCAGTCATAGCCAAAAAATCCAGCCCAAGTAGGATTATCTTGTAACACTTCTGGACCCAGCAGAGAGTGATAAATACCACCGGCTGCCAGAATCACTGAAGGTATCAGATGTAAGACACTGATTACAAAGTAGGGATAGGTGCTAATAACTTGCCCACCAGTACCGACACCCAAACCGAGAGTTGCTAGATGAGGTAGCAAAATTAAGCCTTGCTCATACATTGGCTCATTAGGGTTGAAGCGCGACAATTCAAACAGCGTCATCCCTCCAGCCCATAACAAAATCAATGCAGAATGGGCAACATGAGCGCCTAGTAATTTTCCTGATAAATTAGTGAGACGAAAGTTACCAGCCCACCAACCAACATCAGGTATCTGTTGCTTATATGGGCTATCTTCAATTACTGCTGTCATTTCCAAAACTCCTTGAGAATATTTAGCAATATTGTTGAGCTTATACTCCTAAACAATTGCAAATCTATTGCATTAAATTGAATTTAGCTAATTGGTTGCGGAATTACCGCCTCCTGGCTCACTCTACCTTTGCGAAAATCGAACCCACGCGCCCGCAAGGCGTGCCAGATATGACCTTGGAGAAAGAAGAAAGCTAACCAAAAATGGGCATTAGCTAACCAAGTCCGAGCAGTTACAAGGTCAGGGTCAGGTGATGAAAAGTACGGCACGATATTCTGTCTAACTACAAGCGCCGGCCCATAAAAAACTTCAGGATAAACAGTGGTGTTTACCGATACAAAGAGAGTTGCAATAAAACCCATCAGTGCCAAAGCGCCCAGACTGTATGAGAGATAAGCTTCTCCAGACCAAACAAATAGTGGATGCGTCCAACTAAAGGGCTTAGTAGCTATGTGGAAAAGTCCACCAATAATCAACATTGCACCAACCCAAATATGTCCACCAACCACGTCTTCTAGGTTGTCAACGCCAGCAATCCAGAATTTCCTAATTGCGCCAAACAGATAACCAAAAATGACGGCTGGGTTTAGTGTCGGATTTGTAATTACCCGCACATTTTCAACATTTGGGTCGTACAAACCCCCAAAGTACATTGCTTTGGCGACTAACAAGAATGCACCACAACCCAGTAAAACCATATGTATACCAAGGATTGTGGTCATTTTACCCGTGTCTGACCAGTCGTAGCCAAAGAAAGGAACTTTACCTTCTAATTTTTCGGGGCCACGCAGGGAATGAAAGATTCCTCCAAAACCCAGAAAGGCTGAGGAAATCAGATGTAAAGCTCCGATTACAAAGTAGGGATAAGTATCCACGACTGCACCATTTGCACCAATACCCCAACCTTGAGTAGCTAGATGAGGTAGCAAAATTAAGCCTTGCGAATACATCGGTTCTGCTGGATTAAAGTGGGCTAGCTCAAATAAAGTCATAGCTCCTGCCCAGAAAACGATCAGACCAGAATGAGCGACGTGAGCGCCTAGTAGTTTCCCTGATAAGCTGGTGAGTCTGGCGTTACCAGCCCACCAAGGCGAGTCAGTAAGGTCTTGCTCCACCGACAGCGGACTTGTAGAAGTTGTCATTTTACCCTCTAACTTATTGATTAATTTTCTCAATAGTTTTCAAAAAAGAGTCTACACTAAAATTCAGATTAATGAAAGTAAATCTCATTAATAAGATTGTAAACTTTTACAAGAAAGCGTATTGACAACGTAAATACATCTTGCCTAAACTATGTAGGGATAGATGTGTTTTTCGTGCTTAATGGTGTCACCTTCGTTTGAAACGAGGAGAAAGCTTGGATTAATCGCAGCAATGATGACGGCATAACATTTCAATAAGCCGTAGAAGCTTTCTTCGATCCGTTTCTAGTGGTGGTTGATGCAAGCCGCAATGATGAGGAGCGGGATGCTGTGATTGGCTTGAACAGACGATGGAATCTTCTGTACGTCGTCTACATTGAGCGTGAAAACGACATGATTCGGATTATCTCGGTTCGGAAAGCGACGCGTAAGGAACGTGAATACTATGAAAGCTGAAGTCTTAAAAAAGCGACTTGATAAAAATCGTCCAATGACGACAGTCACAATTCGCATTCCCGAAGATGTGATTGAGGATTTGAAGCGAGTAGCACCATTATTAGGGTTTTCTGGTTATCAGCCATTAGTTCGTGCTTACATCGGACAAGGACTTCGAGCCGATCTTGAGCGACTTGAAGGTGATACTGTTTCTACATTGATTGCCAGCCTGAAACGGCATGGTGTGAGTGATGAGATAATTCGTGAAGCACTCAGCGAAGCTACTGGCGACGCAGCAACACTTAGTAACGGCAGTCTTCCTGTGTCATGAGTAGCGGGGCGGGAGTTTATCTGCTTGTGTTCTAGGTTACTAGCATAGAATAACCTGCGATCTATTATTTAGAAGTGCATTGACCAGATTTGAGTTCATAGTAAATGGGCGACCAGTATCACAACAGGCTCGTAAGCGCGGTAAGGGCAATCGGCTTCAAGATTGGAAAAAGACAGTGCGACAAGAAGCTGAAAAATACTGGTCTTCGGAACAAAAAACAGCTACTGGGTTAGTTATGCTCCAGATAACCTATTTCTATGATTCTGTTCAAATAGATATAGATAATATAGTGAAGCCTATTCAAGATGCAATTAAAGGATTAGCTTACGTCGATGATAATCAAGTAAGCGATCTTTTAGTTAGAAAGAGGAATTTGTCAGGTAACTTTAGAATAGAAAACATGACCTCGACATTGGCGGAAGGCTTTGCTAGTGGCAATGAGTTCTTACATATTGTTGTAATTGATGCTCCTAACCAGGAGGTAATTATTTGATGGAAACTCCAACTGCAAACTTAGAAAGAGAGCGATTGTTGAAACTAGCAGAGGAGTATCGTGAAAAGGGTTACGAAGTTTTTTTTCATCCAAATCCAGAAGACTTACCAGATTTCCTTAATTACTATCGCCCTGACATGATAGTACGTCGAGGAGAAGAAAATGTAGTTATTGAAGTCAAGTCACGCTCCTCACTTAACTCTTCTTCTAATCAATATTTAGGTAATTTAGCTCAAGCGGTAGAAAAACATCCTGGTTGGAGATTTGAATTAGTAATGACCAACCCGGAGGATACAACATATTCTCCCAAAGCAGAGGCTTCTCTTCAAGAACATGAAATAGAATCACAGTTGCAAGTAGCAAGGCAACTTACAACGCAACATCCAGAATCAGCTATCTTATATTCTTGGTCTTTGGTAGAAGCAACTTTGAGACTTATTGCCCAAAAGGAAGAGCTAAGTTTAGAAAGATTTGATCCACACTACTTAGTAAAGCAATTAGCAACTGAAGGTGTAATTTCAAAATCTGAGTATCAGTTACTAATGAATGCACTCCCATTACGTAATTCTATTGCTCATGGCTTCAAAACTACACAACTTACGCAAAATTCTGTATCTGAATTAATCGAGCTTACAGAGCAGCTTTTGGAAACTCTACACACTGGCGATGAAGCAGGCTAACACTGGATTGTTGGAGTGGATGGAACTGCGTGACGATCGCACCAATCATAAAATAGGGAGTGGATAATTCACCACCCCCTACTCCCTTTCTAAGCTTCAATAACTACCCGTAAATTACCGCGTTTTTTCGCAACGCGACAAGCAGTCGTAGTCCCAGAACGCTCGAATTCCAAATCGAGGATGGTGGGGCCTACTTGTAAATTATGAAATGACAAGCGATTAATCGATTCTGGCAAAGCGGGGTCGATGATTCGCAAGCAGTTATTTTGAGCATCAGGCACCAAGTTGACCATCATTTGCAGTAGTTGGAAAACACTACCCGTAGCCCAAGCTTGGGGAGTACAAGCAACCGGATACTGCACAGGAGCATTATCACCGTTCCGTTCATAGCCGCAAAAAAGTTCTGGAGGACGTTGATAGGGTTGCTGCTGAGTCATATCGAATAAACCTTGGAATATTTCTAAGGCTTGATCGATAAGACCGAGCGATCGCAATCCCATTGCAATCAAAGCGTTATCATGAGGCCAAACCGAACCAATGTGATAACCCATCGGATTATAAGCGGGTGACAAACTACTTAGAGTCCGAATGCCCCAACCATTAAACATATCTGGTGCCCGCAACCGTTCTGCTACACTATGAGCTTTTTCGTCTGTGAAAAGTCCCAAATGCAGACAATGACCAGGATTTGAGGTAATACTGTCTACTGGCTTACCTTCTCCATCCAAAGCCAGGGCGCAGAAATCTTGATCTTCTACCCAAAAATCTTGATTAAACCGAACCTTAAGATTTCTGGCCTCTTCTTGCCAACGATCTGCCAAATCAAGCCGCTTCTTCATCCTAGCTATTTCTGCTAGGCGGATTTTTGCAGCATAGACGTAAGCTTGCACCTCACACAGAGCAATTGGGCCGTTGGCTAATTCTCCCTTACGGTCTACAATACAGTCGCCAGAATCTTTCCAACCTTGGTTAACAAGACCGCGTTTGGATCTACGGAAGTAGCTGAGATAAGGGGTTTCTTTGGTATTGCGATCGATCCACTCCATTGCCGCTAGAGCATTGGGCCAAAGTTGCTCTAAGAGTTCTCGATCATGAGTCCAAGCATAATGTTCGGCATAGAGCAGCAGCCACAAGGGAGTGGCATCAACTGTACCGTAGTAAGGTGTATGGGGAATTTCATCACAACGAGCCATTTCTCCCAAACGTAACTCGTGCAAAATCTTACCCGGCTCTTCTTCGCGCCATTCGTCGTCAATTTTACCTTGGTATGTTGCCAGTAATATCAGAGTTTCCTTGGCGATTTGCGAGTTTAACATCAGGCTTTGAGAAGCTGTAATCAGCGAATCTCGCCCAAATAATGTCGAAAACCAAGGTACTCCAGCGGAAACAGTTTTATACTTACCAAAAGACTGGCGTAACAAATACATATCTTGTTCAGCCCGCTCAATCACTCGATTGAAGGTACTCTTATCTGAGCTAATGCGAGTAATTTGTTGTACCCAGTGTTGCTCCTCCATCCACTCAGCAGCTTTCGCTTGTCCTAAAGTAGTGGCAGCACTCACGGTTGAACTGGACTGGTTGTTTCTCAACATATTCACTCGGTAGCCCAGCTTTTGAGTTTCGTGAGAAGCCAACTCTAGCTGCCAAACCGCAGTGTAACCCTTGAAATTGTCTGGTTGGCGATGCTGGAATAAAATCCGGGATTCCATCACTGAGCCGTCCAAACCTTGATAGGCGAGTGTTAAGGATTCTTCTCTATAGGCAAATGGCTCTTTAGGTACTGGTGCAACACCATCGATGTGAGAAGATGTTCCTTCCTCAGTCGTCGGTTCTACTAGGCGTAAAAGCCGACCTCGTTTTTCTCTGTCATAGCCACGGACTTCAAATAAATCAAGAAAATCCGCATCAAAACTAATACTTAGTTCAAAATTGACAGTGGTTGTGCTGTAGTTAGATACTTCTATTTCTTCAAATAATGCTCCATTCAGCACGATTTCTCGGCGAATTCCTACAGTTTCGGCTTTGAGGCGTTCATCAATTCTGGGGTTGGTACACAAAACTGAGAGTGCAAAACCTTTTTCGGCAGTACTACTGAGAAGTACAGGCGATCGCCCTTCAATTTGCACCTCCAAGCGATTCAGAAATCTGGTATCACAACAAAACAGTCCCATACTGGGATTGCCATCGTTGAGGGAACAGCCAGAAATATTCCCGATAGTATCTGTCACAAAAAATAAATCATCATCTTTAACCGTTAGTGTCGGTTGCGATCTTTCAGCCACAACACAAGGCCACTCCGGAATCGGTAATTGTTCGGCAGGAATAAAAGTTTTTCCATCCAGAAAAATTTTTTCTGGGGTGATTAGCGTATCCGGTGTCATTAGACAAAGTTCCGTGTACAGGTCTATATTTTTGTGGTCTTTTGAGTATAAGTCTCTTACCCAAGAGGCAGAAGGAAAGAATAAATACCTTTTACTTTGAGACAGAGCAACTAAATTTATTTATTTAGGTCGATAAAAGAAAGATTTGTGTCTAGACACATAGTTTAAACAAAAAACAGCGTATTGTAGAGAGACACAAGATTTTAAATAATCTTTGATATTTGATTAGACTAATTTATGATAATTAATTGATTAAGTTTAATCAACATTAGTGATTAAGTTATGTAAATATCGCAGTCATGATTTTTGGCTAAGAAAACTTATTTAGCAAGCAGAAATCAACATCGGCGAAGTAGGCAATGTCTACGACAGGCGATTTTGCCAACGCATGGACTAGAAATCAATCGTCCATGGTTATTAGCGAACACAGTAGTTAAAACCATACAATAATTAATGTTTTAGTACTTATTCCTGAAAAAATTTACCTGTACAAGCAAAAGCATCAGTTGCCCTGAATGTATATTGGGCGTAATAGGTTGTCAATCAGCAAATCAAGTGTACCCACGCCCCTTATTTGGTAACAAAGTGTTGCGACTAGCTTTGGCGAAAAGCGCTTTTTAGCGTTCTTTACATATTGCAACTATCTATTTAACTTGAGAGTCCCTTGGAATTTGTACAATGCAGCTGTGACGTGGATCTGATCGAGGTTGAGCGTTTAACAATAATTCATGAGCATTTCGACTTCTGTGCTGAGTGATCTGCTAAAGTCCCTACCCAACTTGCGGCCCCAGCTATATTTTAAGGCTTCACTAACGGCGCTCTCCCACGCGATGGAAGATCAAGTTTTGGCTGCGACTTTAGCGAAACCCCTTGTAATTGCTAGTTTCCAGCGAGAGCGATTCTACCGCCAAGAAGCTCATCGCTACCAGCGACTTGCTTTGCGAAGTAATCAAATATACGTATTGTCTGCTCCAGAAACGGATTTTGCCAACAGTTCGGAACACTATGAAAAAGTGGCTTTTGAGGCAACGGATGGCTTAAGTCAGGAGTGGCATTTGGTAGTGATTGCTGACAATTATGCCACTTGTTTGGTTTGCCGAGAAAACCTTGGTTCTCTTGCCAAAAACAACCAACTACCGGAACTAAGCCCTAATCTGGATATAGACACAGCCCGAAGATTTGAGGGAATTTGGACATCAGAAAGGGGAGTTAGCCTGAAAGCCGCCGAATTGTTGTTAAATCGGGTTTTGGTTTACAGACCAGAACTGACAAGTAAAATTCAACAGGCACGTCAGAGGTTTGGCATTGGCGAACCGCGAAACTACTCTGGAGCCGAACAGGTAAACGAGTACGCCTGTGACATTGATACAGACCCCTTTGTGCAGCGCTTAGTAACTTATTTGCAAGCTAGTCAGTACAAATTGCACAAAGCTTACCGTTCTATTGCTGCCCAAGCACGAAAAGAGCGATTAGTCAACTCGATTAGTACTGCGATTCGGCGATCGCTCGATCCTCATGAAGTTCTCCAAGTGGCGGCACAAGAATTAGGGCAACACCTAGAAGCTTGTCGCTGTTTAATTTACCGCGCTCAAGCTACGGATAGCCAAGCGATAATTGAACATGAGTTTTTGACTCCCGGTATTTTATCTGTTTGCGGACAAACTTGGGAGTTAGAGAAAAATTCCCTATTTCGGGACATCGTAGAACTTGGCGAAGGTGTTTGTGTCAGCGATACGCTCAGTGACCCCCGCGTTACCAAATCGCCAGGACTTTCCACGATCGCCAAAAAGTTTGCCATTCGTTCTTGGCTGATGGAACCAGTATTTTATCAGGGGCGATTATTGGGGATTGTGGAGTTACATTACTGCCGGATGCCACCCCACGAGTGCCAACCTGGAGAATTAGATTTGGTAGAAGCGATCGCTACCCAAGTAGGAGCAGCTCTCATTCAAGCGGAAGCTTACGCTAACCTAGAAGAACTTAACCAGCAGCTAGAAGCCCTAGACCGCACCCGCAGCAACCTCATAGCCATCACTGGACACGAATTGCGTACTCCCCTATCCACAATTCAAGTGTGCTTGGAAAGTCTCGCTACAGAACCAGATATGCCCTTGGAGTTGCAGCAGGTCATGCTCAACACCGCTCTTTCCGACTCGGAACGGATGCGAAAACTGGTACAAGATTTCCTCACACTTTCCAACTTGGAAAGCGGCCGAGTGGAATGGCATCCAGAATCCCTCACCTTACAAGAATGTGTGGATTTAGCACTCAGCCGAAATCGCACGCGTTCCTCAACGGAAAAGCCGCCCCAAATCAAGACTCAAATTGCCGAAAATCTACCTTTAGTTAGAGCTGACGGTGATTGGCTAGTCGAGGTACTGGCAAAACTCATAGACAATGCTTTGAAATTTACACCACCCCAAGGAGAAATCACGATTAAAGCGATTGACAACAGCCGTCAAATGGTCGAAGTGACTATAGCTGATACTGGACGCGGCATTGAACCAAATCGTTTAGAAGTAGTTTTTGACCGCTTTTATCAAGAAGAGGGATCGCTGCGCCGCACCGCCGGCGGAACTGGACTTGGTTTAGCAATTTGCCGTCAAATTGTTAATGGCTGGGGTGGGCAAATTTGGGCAGAGTCAACTGGTAAAGACCAGGGCAGTCAGTTTCACTTCACCATCCCGATTGTTCGGAGTAGCCAAGAGGAAAAGCGGACAAAAGTCAAGAGTAAATAGGTATTACTCCTTTGTCATTAGTCATTAGTCATTAGTCATTAGTCATTGAGCATGGGGCATGGGGCATCGGGCATGGGACATCGGGCATTGGTTTTTAACAAATGACAAAGAACCAAGGACAAAGGACAAATGACAAATGACAAAGAACCAAGGACAAAGAACAAATGACTAAAAACTGTTACAGTCTATGACGCGATCGCAATATGATCCTGGTTGCGATGTTAGGATTCCCTAAAAACGTTGAGAGAACAGACTTTATGGCAGAAACACTCTCTGGACAAACCCCGCTATTTGCTGGCAGCACTGGTGGCTTGCTCAACAAAGCAGCAGTTGAAGAAAAGTACGCTATCACTTGGACTAGCCCGAAAGAGCAAGTTTTTGAATTGCCTACAGGTGGTGCTGCTGTTATGCGGAAAGGTGAAAACCTGCTGTATATAGCTCGTAAAGAATATGGCATCTTTTTGGGCGGTCAGCAACTTCGTAAACTCAAAATCACAGATTACAAAGTTTACCGGGTTTTACCCAACGGAGAAACCACTTTACTTCACCCAGCTGATGGTAACTTCCCTGAAAAGGTAACTGAAGGTCGTGACAAAGTGCGTTATGTAGACCGTCGTATCGGACAAAACCCCAGCCCCTCTAAAATTAAGTTTAGCGGTGTTACTACCTACGACGCTCCGTAACTAGCTGTTAGTCGCTAATGGGTAATTAGTAATGGGTAATTGGTAAATAAAAACCCATTACCCATTACCAATTACCAATTACCTTTGAAAAATAATGATGTTTCCGGATTTCTCCCAGTTTTCTACCCTAGCGCAACAAGGCAACTTCGTCCCGGTATATCAAGAATGGGTAGCGGACTTAGATACGCCCGTATCTGCTTGGTATAAAGTCTGTGCGGGTCAACCTTATAGCTTTTTGTTGGAATCGATAGAAGGTGGGGAAAAACTGGGACGCTATAGTTTAGTTGGTTGCGATCCGGTGTGGGTTTTGGAAGCAAGGGGCGATCGCACGACTCAGAAAAACCGCGATGGTTCGCAGGTGGTTTTTGCTGGCGACCCTTTTACAGCTTTAGCCGAATGTTTAGCACCTTATCACCCAGTAAAATTACCACAACTCCCGCCGGGAATTGGCGGTTTATTTGGGTTTTGGGGCTATGAATTGATTCAGTGGATTGAGCCGCGTGTGCCCATTTATCCACCAGATGAGCGGAATATCCCTGATGGATTGTGGATGCAAGTAGACCACTTGTTGATTTTTGACCAAGTGAAGCGGAAAATTTGGGCGATCGCTTATGCTGATTTACGCGACCCGAATGTAGATTTAAAAGCAGCATATCAACAAGCGGGCGATCGCGTCACCCAAATGCTCGAAAAGCTATCTCTACCCCTATCGCCGGAAAAAACTCGATTGGAATGGAATCCGCCAGGGAGCAGGGGAGCAGAGGAGCAAGGGAGCAGAGGCGCAGAGGAGTATAAGAGTAATTTTACCCGACCTGATTTTTGTGCCAGTGTTGACAAGGCCAAAGATTACATTAAAGCAGGTGATATTTTTCAAGTAGTAATTTCTCAGCGACTATCAACAACATACACAGGCGACCCTTTTGCCCTTTATCGGTCGCTACGTCAGATAAATCCTTCGCCTTACATGGCTTACTTTAACTTCCAAGATTGGCAAATCATTGGTTCTAGTCCGGAAGTGATGGTGAAAGCCGAAAGCGATTCTGATGGTGGAGTAATAGCAACGGTACGTCCAATTGCTGGGACGCGTCCGCGAGGTAAAACTACTAAGGAAGATGCAGCCTTGGCTGAAGATTTACTCCAAGACCCCAAGGAAGTTGCCGAACACGTGATGCTTGTGGATTTAGGGCGGAATGATTTGGGGCGTGTTTGTCAAAGTGGTAGCGTCAAAGTTGATGAACTAATGGTAGTTGAGCGCTACTCCCATGTGATGCACATTGTTAGCAATGTTGTAGGTAAATTAGCACTGGGTAAAACAGCATGGGATTTACTGAAAGCTTCCTTCCCAGCAGGTACGGTAAGCGGCGCACCCAAGATTAGGGCGATGGAAATTATCCACGAGTTAGAGTCTAGTCGTCGTGGTGTTTATTCCGGTGTGTATGGGTATTACGATTTTGAAGGACAATTAAATACTGCGATCGCAATTCGCACAATGGTAGTGCATGATAATACCGTGAGCGTACAAGCTGGTGCAGGTTTGGTAGCTGATTCTGAGCCAGAAAAAGAATACGAAGAGACGCTAAATAAAGCTAGAGGTCTATTAGAGGCGATTCGTTGTTTGCGTTGAACTGGGGACTAAAGAAGGAAATAGGGTACAGTATCAATACTGCACGCTTTGTGCATTTTTAACTCGGAATTGGGTTTTGGGAAAAGGTTACTGGGTTTAGGTTAAAGGTTTTTTCTTTCCCCTTTTCCCCAAAACCCGACAAGTACTGGGTACAGTATTACCTGTCACCTGTAAACTCTACTTTAACCCCAATCCTTTTTAACGTGAGTTCGACGGGTTGAAAAAAGCCCAAAAAAAAGCTGAGACTAGAA
>NZ_JAVRCK010000119.1:0-21354 GCF_034530815.1 Nostoc sp. DedSLP03 | reverse complement strand
TTTTTCTTTTAGTCCTTTTATTTAGAATACCCGGAAAGTGACAGAAGAGGGATATCAGCTTGGTTAAACAAACAAAAAACTAAAATACTCTTGTATAACGACGAATTGGGTCTGCGCCAAGTTAATCTTTTTGGCTATTTAAGTCAGGAAAATTGAGTCAGCAATTGAATTATTTGATGTATAGTTTAAGTCCGTCCTGGTTATTAAATAGCCTCAAGTTGTATGTCCAGTCCTAGTTCCGACATGGTTCGCGTTTACCTGCAAGAGATTGACTGTTACTAGGGTGTTGACCGCAGACCAAGAAATTGCTTATGACAGGCAGGTACAGCAGATGATGGCAATTGAACAAAGAAAAAATGAACTCGCCCAACAACTAGAATGAGAACCAACTATTACTATACCTTTCCTGTATTCTGGCGACTGACGCATGTATTCTGTTTTGATAAAATTAATAAATTACAGTACACAGTTTGATAAACTACTTTAAATTAATTAGTAGTAATAGTGCTAATCTTGGTCAGATGCAAATAGAAGAAATTTTAGCCCAACTAGAAAATAACACTAAGGAATTTCCTCGTTTAGCGTTAGAAAAAGCCATTGAGGAGCGAGAAACGATTACATCTATATTAATAGAAATTTTAGACAAACTGAGTAACAATTTAGAAGAGCTACTAGAAAAATCAGACTATATTTTACATATCCATGCTTTATATTTACTGGCACAATTTAGGGAAGTAGCAGCATATCCTACAATTATCAAGTTTTTTTCAGTTCCTGGGGATGTGGCATTAGATGTAACTGGAGATATAGTAACTGAAGATTTATGCAGAATACTTGCTTCCGTTAGTGGTTCAAATATTGAGCCGATAAAGCAACTTATAGAAAATCCAGAAGCCAATGAATATGTAAGGGGTGCTGCATTAGAAGCATTATTGGTTTTAATAGCTCAAGAAGTCATTACTAGAGAACAGGTGATACAATATTATGCCAAGCTGTTTTCTACTTTAGATAAAGAAGATTATTATATCCAAACTACTTTAGTAACCAATAGCGCACAGCTTTGTGCAGTCGAACTGCAAGAACAAATAGATCGGGCATTTGAAGAAGAATTGGTTGATTTGTTTTTTATTGACCAAGAAGATGTAAGCACTTATCTAGTAGTAGAGAGAGAAGAAGCTTTAAATAGACTACGTAACAATACAAAGTATTCTTTTATTAAAAATATAATCTTAGAAATGGAGAGTTGGAGTTGTTTGCAACCACAAGAGAGAGAGCCATCATATAATATTTTTATTCCAGAAGGATTTAGCCTTGGAACATTTGAAAAATCTAAAAATAAAGCTAGGGATAAGAAAAAAATGCAAAAGCAATCTCGGAGAAAAAATCGTTCCAGAAAGAAATGAGTCATCAATCTTAGCAAAAATTTTTGAACTTCACTAATAAAGATAAAAAACTTAGAATCTTTTGGAATTATTTTTCTTCGTTAGGATACCAACCTGCCGGAATGACTTCAAAATTCCAAACATCTTTGAAGACGTATATGCGTCCGATCATTTCCGATGGGGAAAGCAAATTTTTGTCGCCTGACTTCCAATCTTTTTTATCAACTGTTCCCATGACTACATAGTTATTACCTACAATTTGAGGATTTGTTTGGACAAAAGTAGCAGCCATCAATGGCTCAATTTCCTGTTTTTTAGCAATAATTAAGTCGCAGCTTGGGCAATATTTACACTGTTTATTTAGTAAAAATAGCTGTTTAGGTTCAATGTGGATTACCAAAGGGAACTTGCGTAACTTAGTTTTAGTATCGCATTTGGGACATTTAGTGAACGCACAATCACTATAAGGATTCAGAAAAAAGCGATGCCGCTTTTTAATTGTTTTATCTGGCTTTTTATTAACGCTATTTTTAACCATGCTACGATGAAAGCTCGATTAACTATATTTGGTTTTGTAACATAGGTTAACTATAACAAGCGTGAAGAATTAACACTTACTCCTAACTAAAAATAGTGAGGTAGGTTGAGCTATTGCTAGATATTAGATGGTTGCTAGCTAAAGTTACCAACAGAACAGAAGGAGCGATATTAGTCTTCTGAACATAGCCGGACACAGATGCTTCAATCACATTATCGTGCAACTTGGTTGCGGTAAGGTATTTTCAGCTTACCGCAAATTCACACTAACTACTTGATTTCCCAACCATCAAACAGATTAGGCTGATCTATTCCGTACTGCCCCTGCACCAGCCGTCTCAGTTCTGCCACCGAGTTAGCCGACTTCATCAGAACCAGGACTGATATCACGTGGAGAGATAACCTTTCCTTTGTTTCTTTCGACAGCATTTGATGTATTTTGTACTTTCTCCTCCCGTTAGGCAAAATTGGATTAACGATATCGAGCTTGGCTTTTTCTTCTGGAGTCATCCAGCTGTAGACAAACTCCCAATAGTATTTACCATTTTGTATGTGCCTCTTATTAGCAAAAGTATTGTTTAAACCAGAGATATAAATCCCTTAATAATACCGTGATATTTGTACTGAAATTTGCAGCTTTTATGGAGATTTCAATGGCATTATTTTTCTCGGAATATATTGAAGGCAGCAGCAACAATAAAGCCCTGGAGATATACAACAGCACAGGTTCAGCAATCGATTTAACTGCTGGAAATTATGTGGTTCAGTTTTACTTCAATGGCAGCAGTAGTCCCACCAATTTTAGCCTGACAGGTACAGTGGCAGCTGGAGATGTGTTTGTCTTTGCCTCAAGTAATGCCAATTCAACCATTCTTGCCCAGGCTGATCAAACAAGTGCTGCTGCTTTCTATAACGGAGATGATGCGATTGTGCTACGCCAGGGTGGTGCAAGTGGGACGATCCTTGATTCAATTGGTCAGATTGGCGTTGACCCCGGCACTGAATGGGGAACTGGTTTGACCAGCACAGCAGACAATACCTTGCGCCGCAAAAGTAATATCACTAGTGGCGATGCCAATCCCAACGATGGGTTTGATCCAAGTGTGCAGTGGGACGGCTTTGCTACTGATACCTTTGACGGATTAGGAAGCTATACTGCTGCTCCAGGAACAGGAGCCGGAGTAATTATCGTTCAATCTGGCAACAGTACCGATGTGAATGAGCAGGGTGAAACAACTGATACCTACACGATCGCTCTCACGACTATACCAACGGGTGGAGTAAATCTAGCGATCGCCGCAGATGGCGAAACTCAATTGAGTACTGATGGAACAAACTTTTTTAACTCCGTCACTTTAAGCTTGACGGATACTAACCCCAAGACGATTACCGTTAGAGCAGTAAACGACTTGGATGTAGAAGGATCTCCTCATACAGGAGTAATTACGCATTCGATCGCCAGCAGTGCTGACCCGGCATACTCTAACACACTCACACCGATTCCTAACCTCAACGTCAATATAATTGACAATGATGTTGCTCTCAGAGAGGTTTATGAAATTCAGGGGAGTGGTGCAGACAGTCCGCTTGTTGGGCAGACGGTGACAATTGAAGCAGTTGTGGTTGGCGACTTTCAAGGCAGCAGTCGCTTGAATGGATTTTTTGTGCAGGAGGCAGTTGGAGATGGTAATGCCGCAACCTCAGACGGTATTTTTATCTTTGCGCCTAACAGCATAGACGTGAGTGTAGGTCAAACGGTACGCCTGACTGGAACAGTTGGAGAAAACTTTACTCAAACTCAACTCAGCAACATTAGTGGACTGAGCGTGGTGGGTTCAGAAGCGATCGCCCCTATAGCTGTTGACCTGCCCTTGGCTGCAACTACAGACTTGGAACGCTATGAGGGAATGTTAGTCACCTTTCCCGAAACCTTGACGGTCACTGAAAACTTTAATCTCGGTCGATTTGGTGAGGTGTTGCTGTCTTCAGAGGGACGGTTGTTTAACCCCACAAACTTCATTGACCCGACGGATATTCCGACTACTGAAACCGAGAACGACGAAAACAATGTTGCCGCAGTGACAGCACAGCAGAACGCAAACAACCTGCGCCAGATTTTACTTGACGATGGCAGCAATACCCAAAATCCCGCTACAGTTCCCTTTTTGAATGAGGATGGCACATTGCGCGTGGGTAGCACAGTTACATCTCTTACAGGTGTGCTGGGCTTCGGGTTTGGCAGCTACCGACTGCAACCTACTGCAACACCCAATTTTGTCGATTCTAATCCCCGGACGGCTGCACCCGAACAGGTGGGCGGTAACGTTAAGGTTGCGAGCTTTAACGTGCTGAACTACTTCAATGGCGACGGCATGGGTGGTGGCTTCCCGACTTCGCGGGGAGCGGACAATGTAACAGAGTTTGAGCGGCAAAGTGCTAAGATTGTCAGCGCGATCTCAGCCCTGGATGCCGATGTAGTGGGTCTGATTGAAGTTGAGAATGATGGCGATGGTGCTGAGTCGGCGATCGCAGAACTGGTAGATCGGCTAAATACATTTTTAGGCGCAGAAATCTATGACTATATTCGCGATCCTGCTACAGGGGTAGGAACTGACGAAATAAAAGTCGCCTTCATCTACAAGCCAGGAATAGTAACCCCAGTTGGTGCTTCCCTCAGCGATCCTGACGCTGTTTACAATCGCCAACCCGTCGCTCAAACCTTTCTACTCAACTCCAACGGCGAAACTTTTACCCCTGTGATTAACCATTTCAAGTCAAAAAGTGGTACGGGCACAGGTGCAGACGCAGACCAGGGTGATGGACAAGGAGCTTTTAACTTCACGCGGGTTCAGCAGGCAGAAGCCTTGCTTGGCTTTGTTAAGGAGTTGAAGACGACTACAGGCGATAGCGATGTATTAGTCCTTGGAGATTTAAATGCCTATGGCGAAGAAGATCCGATTGATGTGTTGCGAAATGGTGGATTAATAGATGAACTCGGCAGATATATCGAAAACCCCTACTCCTTTGTCTTTGATGGGCAATCTGGACGATTGGATCATGCCCTAAGCACTTCCACCCTCAGTGCCCAGGTGACGGGAGCTACCGAATGGCATATCAACGCTGACGAACCCCTAATTCTAGATTACAACCAAGAATTTAACCCCCCTGGACTGTATGAGCCAACGCCCTATCGCTCCTCAGATCACGATCCTGTGCTAATAGGTGCCCAATTAGCGAGTAACCTGAGCGTATTTAACGGCAGCAACGGCAAAGATACACTCAATGGCACTTCTGGCAGCGACGAACTCAATGGACGCAATGACACCGACATCCTCAATGGTGGCAATGGTAACGATACTCTCAACGGTGATAATGGCAACGACATTTTGCTGGGTCAAGTCAGCAACGACATCCTTAACGGTGGCAATGGCGATGACCTGCTCAATGGCGGTCAAGGAAAGGATACACTGCTTGGCGCTAATGGCAACGATCGCTTTGTGTTAGTAGCAGGCGCAGGCTCAGATACGATTCAGGACTTCAAGGACGGCGCAGATTTGATTGCTCTATCAGGTGGTCTAACTTTCGGTCAACTGACGATCGCGGGAAATGCCAACAACACCCTAATCCGCGTTACAGAAACCAACGAGCTACTGGCGACCCTAAACGGCGTTCAAACAAACGTAGTTACAGCGATCGATTTCGTTGCAGCCTAATTCAAGTTACACAGGGGCGGGTAACATCCGCCCTTTTTTGGAAACACAGAAAAATTACAGCCCCTTATTTTCCAATATGGTTCAGTTAAGGCTGAAAGTCGTGTAAATTAAGCATTGCCCCAAGAATGAAAATGAAGCTGTAGTGCATCTGTTACTACCTTTTTAATTTAATAGGGCACAAAAATAAGCTGATGTATCTAATAAATACATCAGCTTTTGACTTATCCCAAGATTTCAATCACAGCCGCGAGAATAGCTGGGGCTTTGTCTGAAACCGGAATGAACACCCGCTTTTTCCAGTTGATGATCTCAGTGAAACAGCCAACAGCTAAGAGTCGCTCTGCCAGTGAGATAGCATTAACCAGTTCTATGCGAGGTTCTGTGGCAATATAAGAACGCCGTAAAGTAACGCCACCCGGTAACTGCTGGGAATAGCCTTCGTTTAGCACTAAAGAGACTAACTCTTGTGGGCTTAACAGCTTGCTCTTAAGTCCGAGTTGTTCAGCCACAGATTGAATATCTACTGCACTGACCACCCGACCCAGAATTTTCTCGCCATCGCTGGTCTGCAACCGATATACTCGATTGTTCTTCTGGGGTAGCATTTTCCAGATTGGCAGCAATATCCCAGTCACAAGGTGAATATAATCAGTAGTGAATCTGGGCAATTGGTCAACTTCCTTCGACCAAGCTGCAACAAAGGCATCAGCCGAAACCTGCTTCCAAGTGGACGATTCCAACTTATCGACAGGGACACGCGTTTCTTTCTGTGGACGAACGAGTAGAACTCTTGGAATCACCCCGCCTTGGTCATCAAAGAAGCTGTGCGTAGGAATGCTCACAGCCGCATTACCAGATTTCTCATTGCTCATGAGTTGCCCTTGATACTTAACAACAAACTCAAGCATTTCATCAGCCGTTTTGATGTTGTTCTTTTGGACACGCTCAATCTTTAAGTAATTGGTCAAGCTACCAGTTTGAGGATGAGTATAAACTGATTCACAGCTTTCGATACTAAATAGACTTGCCCGAAGTGTTTCTACTCCAACTTCAAACACACCATTTGCGATCGCAGTCTCGATTTGTTGACTTAATAGCAACTCGAAACGCTCGAAAATCGTATTTTGCATCCCGATTGTCAAAGCCAGCAGGCGATTGAGGAACTGTCGCAAGGGTGGGAGGTCTATCTTCATTCCACCTTCAGTGGAAGTGAGCGAGAGTCCTGTCATCTGTTCAAACTTCCCCAGAGGAACTTGATAAAATCGACCTTGAAAAATCTGCTTAAACAACTCGTATAAAGCATATTCAGCATAGTTCGATTCTAGATTGTCTTTGGCATCAAACATACCGTTACCGCCAGTTTGCCTCTGACCACGGGTGAGTGCGCCCAAGCTGTCCAGCCGTCTAGCAATCGTGCTGATGAATCGGCGTTCACCGCGCACGTTAGTAGTCACAGGACGGAAGACTGGTGCAGAAGCTTGGTTGGTACGGTGAGTGCGCCCAACGCCTTGAATTGCGTTGTCAGCACGCCAACCAGCTTCGAGTAAATAGTGCGATCGCCTTCTACGATTTACAGCATTTAAGTCAGCATGATAACTTCTGCCTGTACCACCTGCATCACTGAAGATGAGTATTTGCTTATCTCCCGCCATGAATGCGTTAGTCTCAGCAATATTGGCACCACTACCCCGTGAATCCACAAACAAGCGTCCGGCTTCGTCTTTCAATACTCGTTTGCTCCGTCCAGTAACTTCAGCTACTTGCTTGTTACCGAAATGCCACAGCAGTTGTTCTAATGCACCAGGAATTGGATCAAGGCTGGCGAGTTTGTCTACTAAGGCATCTCTCAAAGCCACAGCTTCAGATGAAACAATCGGTGAACCATCGGCATCAAAGGCTGGTTCGGAGCGTTCGTCTCCATCAACGCCTGAGTGAATGGAATGCAGATGTACCGGAAAGGCACTTACTAAGTAGTCAAGAACATACTCCCGTGGTGTTAAATCAAGGTTCAAATCCTGCCATTCTTCGGGCGCAACTTCATTGAGTCGGCGTTTGAGTAATTCTTCATTGGTGGAAACTATTTGAATTACAACAGCATTGCCTTGGGCTAAATCATTCTCAATTGCTTTAATTAACTGTGGGCATTTCATGCTAGTTAATAAATGATTGAAGAATCTTTGCTTATGCGATTCAAACTGAGACATGGCAGACATTTTGGCAGCACGATTGTATGTTTTCGCACCAGTGATGTTGCAGGCTTCTAAAGCTTTATGCAAGTTATTATGGATAATTTGAAAAGCGTCTGCATAACTGTCATAGATACGTTCTTGAGTAGGAGTGAGTTCGATTTCTAACATCTCATACTCCACACCATCGAAGGAAAGCGATCGCGCCAGATACAGTCCCAAAGCCTTGAGATCCCTGGCGACCACTTCCATCGCTGCAATACCACCGCCCTCAATGGATTCCACAAAATCCTCACGGGAGGTAAACGGAAAGTCGCCCGTCTGCCAAAGTCCCAGACGATTGGCGTATGAGAGATTTGAGACTTTAGTTGCACCAGTTGCAGAAACATAGATAACCCGTGCTGATGGCAGTGCGTTTTGCAACCGCAGCCCAACAATACCTTGCTGGGATGCTGCAACCATACCAAGTTTGCCCTCTTGTGCCATTGCATTGCCCATGCTGTGGCACTCGTCGAAAGCGATCGCTCCCTCAAAGTCCTTGCCTGCCCACTCAACGATTTGCTTAAGCCGACTTTTGCCGTTCTTTTGAGAGCGCAGAGTCGAGTAAGTGCAGAACAGAATGCCTTGGGTGAAAGGGATGGGGTCGCCAAGTTTGATGTTGCTCAGGTCGATAATGTCTTTTTCACTACCTTCGAGCGCACACCAGTCTCTACGGGCATCCTCAATTAGGGCAGAACTCTTTGATACCCAGATTGCTTTTCTTCGTTCCTGACACCAGTTGTCGAGGATGATTCCTGCACATTGTCTACCCTTACCCGCTCCCGTCCCATCGCCAAGAAACCAGCCACGCCGAAATTTTACGGCATTTTCTTCGCCAGTTGCCGCTACAGTCACATTATCCCATGAATCATCCACAATATAAGACCCAGAAAGAAATTCACCGTGCGCCTGACCTGCGTAAATAACGCTTTCAAGTTGTGCTTCAGATAACAATCCTTGTGAGACAATGTTTCGCGGGAGATGCGGTTTGTAAGTGGGTGGTGGTGGCGAGACAAGCGCTAGGGCTGCACTTTCGCAAAGCAGCGAGGGATGAGGTAAAGCATCTTTAATTCTGATTCGTTGTGGGCGATAGGTTTCATATAAAGTATCTTTGAGTCCTTCTGTAGCAGACCATTCGACGACTTCGTATTCCAGAATAACCACATCTGGAATTGAAGAAAGTGTTTCTGCTTGAGCTACCACAGAGCGTTTTGGCAATTGAACAACAATTGCCTTCGCCGCAGTAGCTTTGATATCTGAGCGTTCCCACGAAGATCGCTGTGGCAATTGCTGAATCAGTGCCAGTATTTCAGGCAGATTTAAAGTTTCAGTAATGCAAGGTATTTCGCTGGAGTCAGCCGGAACTTTGTCGATCACTGTAATCCGAGTGTCAATCTGTGTACCATGTTTTGAGTACACCTTGCCGTTAACTCCAACAGACAGTAGAACTCGTGCTTTCGAGTGCCACTTAACAAAAGTCTCTCGCCAAGTAGGATTATTGGGAGAGAACCAATTGGCTGTAACTGTTATTAGTCGTCCACCATCAACCAGTCTTTGCAATGCCGAGTTGATGTGGCTCTTAGTTGCGTCGGGGTTGCGACTGTTGATTTTGGGAGATGCAGAGAAAGGTGGATTCATCAGCACAACTGAGGGCTGAGTTTGCCCTGCCAGATAGTCGTTAATTTGTTCCGCGTTTACTGAGAATAATGGTGTGCCAGGGAACAGCCGACGCAGAATCTTACTTCTATCGGGTGCAAGCTCGTTGAGCATCAGACTTGCACTGTGCAATTTAGCCATTTGTGCCAATAGGCCAGTTCCGGCACTTGGCTCCAGCACCAAATCAGTAGCTTGTATAAATCCTGCTTTGGCTACCAGATAAGTAAGCGGCAGAGGGGTGGAGAATTGCTGAAGCTGTACTGATTCTTCACTACGGCGAGTATGCGTCGGGCAGAGGGCTGTTAATTCTTCTAATTGTTGCACAACCACTTGAGGTTGTTGTGATAAAATCTTAATTCCCAGATGACGCAGATATAATATTTGCGCCACTTCAATAGCTTCGTAAGCGTCTTTCCACTGCCACACACCGGACGCAGCAGTGCCTAGAAAGTAACGATTCATCTGGGAAGAAACAGTTTTTGTAGAGAGAGGGCGATTATCTGTTAAAACTTTTGCAAGCTCTTGGGCAACATTAATAACTGACTGCCCATAATCGATTACTGTTTGCAAATCGAATAAAGAACCTTGAGTGAAAAGTTGCTGTACCATTGCATCACTCACAATATTATTTTTTCACTTTTGCTATGGCGAAGCCTTTCTCTTATTAATAAATGAGGCAATTACTTGCCTCATTTGAACTTTTAAACTTTCAAACATTTATTCTTCAACGATCAGCCGAGGGTTAAAAAACGAATTAGCCAGCTTTACGCGGTCTGCCTGGCTTGCGCTTGCCTGAAGAATTTACATCAGTCTTTTTAGTTTTTGGCGACTTGTTGGCAGGATTGTTAGCTTTGTTTGAACGAGTAGTACGTTTTGGTTGTGATGAAATTTCTTTAACTGGAGGCAGTAATCTTAATATAGGGAATGAGATAATAACTGCTTCGTTACTGGTACGATGAACAATTTCATTCTCTAACGTCCAAGGATCTGGCAATTTTTCAAAAGTACGAGCTTGTGTTGTGATTACTTCTGATACTGATGGGATTGTAGAAGTGGCTATATTTAGATTGCTAACCGAAACCACATTATTAGTGTAAGCAGCCGATACAAATAGTCCGTTAATGAACTGGAACATAACGAGACTAACAAATGCCCAAAAGATAGCTACGATTGCCAAGGTGAGTAGAGATTGCATATCCATGATTATTCCTCAACTAAGTAATTGTATTTTTCAATTGATTTACGCAAAGCGTTCTTAAGCCTTGTCCAAATGTGAAGCGAATTTGAACATATCCTCTCTTCAAGAGAGGACTTCACTCTAAATTGAGCGTAGCTTATCTTTGATTTAACTCCAGCAAAGTTCTTCGTCATTTTAAAGTTTATTTATAATAAAAACCAAACTTTAGTATTTACCTATTTGAAGATTTCAAGTATTATATTTATAAAAACTTTTGACAAAGATAAATATTGGGTGAAGTTTATGGTTAAGATTTGATTTGTTAGCTAATTCTTGAGATAAGACATTCTATTCAAACGAAAAAGAAAAGTAGTCGCTACAATTAATTGAAAGTATGCCCAGTCCAACTACCGACTTAGTGCGCTCCTACCTCAAAGAAATCGGACGCTACCCTCTGCTAACTCCTGAGCAAGAAATTACAAATGCTAGGCTTGTACAGCAGATGATGGCGATTGAGCAGCAACGGCAAGCGATTGCACTTCAACTAAACCGAGAACCAACTGCAAGAGAATTAGCTACCTCACTTGGGCAAAGCGAAGCTGAAGTGGAGTTAATTCTTCATCAAGGTCAAAAAGCTAAAGAGAAAATGGTGACAGCTAACCTACGATTGGTGGTAGCGATCGCTAAAAAGTACCAGAATCACAATTTAGATTTTCTCGACTTGCTCCAAGAAGGGGCACTAGGTTTACAAAAGGGAATCGAAAAGTTTGATCCCAACCGAGGCTATAAACTATCAACCTACGTTTACTGGTGGATTAAGCAGTCAATAACACGTGCTGTAGCAGATAAGTCTCGCACTATTCGTTTACCAATCCATATCAACGAAAAGTTAAACAAAATCAGGAGAATACAGCAGCAACTATCTCAATCTTTGGGCCGGACTCCGGTTGTAGCAGAAATAGCCGAATCGTTGAATCTATTGCCAAGCCAAATAAGAGATTACCTTCAGGTTTCCAAGTCTCCAGTTTCATTAGAAATGAGAGTGGGAGATGAGGGTGAAAGTGAACTAGTCGATATTTTACCGATGGATAGCATTTCTCTAGATGAGCAAATAGCTCAGGAGCTTTTACACCAAGACTTGAGCAAGTTGCTGGCATTGCTTAAGCCAAGACAACGAGAAGTATTGACTCTACGTTTTGGATTGTCAGATAATCAGCAACTGACTTTGAGTCAAGTTGCAAAACGCCTAAATCAAAGTCTGGAAACAATTCGTAAAACTGAACATCTTGCTCTGAAAATTTTACGCTCTCATCAAAACAAGATTAAAGACTATCTTCTTAATTAGGACTAAAGGTTGTTTGACTCTAGTTTCATTTATATAAGTCGAACTCACTACTCCAAAGATGGGAGCAACGCGATTTTGTGAGGTGCTGAAACCTGGGACGTATATAGCTTGTTTCAGGATGTGATTGCAACTAAAAAACCAGGTTTTGTTGAGAATATAGGGGTGTAATTGAGAACCAAACCCCGATCTCACTTTTTCGCGTTGCTCCCCCAAAGATTGAGAACAAACCGCCACTACTGGTAAAGATGCCTTTAATTGCCTCTGTCTGGTTGCAATCGCGTACCTGCCATGAATTGGTGGCATCGCCTCTGCTTAATCCCCGGCGAAAAACCTCACTGTTTCAATCAAATGAAGCATGAATATATTGATACTAGAAACTATCCTTATAAATAGAACACCGAAGAAAGAACCGATGCCCAGCAAAACTATTGAAGTCCGAGAGTACACTGTCAGAGCGCACAAGCGGGAAATTCACACTCGCGTTTTCAACTTCGTATGTGTAAAGTGTGAACAGCCCACACAACGAGAAACCTTTGGTGTGCGACCACTCTACTGTGAGCAATGCCGTCCGCCACAAGCACCTAAGCAATCGAAATTAGTCCCTATAGGCAAGAGGAAACCCAGAGCTATGAACTATAAAAGCGGGAAGGATATCGCTGGGTGATTTGTTGTCTCTTGGGTGAGTAAAGCAGTGCGCTCATTCGCCCAACCTAACTCAAACTGGTAAAAAGTAACTCTAATGTTTAGGGTCATTCAGGAGATGCAAACTGTGCAAAGACCTCGGCCCCTGTCAGGTTTTTAGTTTCATTGGCAAAACAGTAATATTGGGGCTTTTCATCAATGAATACCTGATGATCGAAAACAAGACCTTCAGAACTATCGAATAGTCCAACAGGCATGAAATACTGGTTACTTTGTTTCAATTTGTAAAAGAGATGGCTACCACACTGCTTACAGAATCCACGTTCTGCCCATTCTGAAGATTGATAAACTCCGATATTTTCTTCACCAGAGAAGCTAACATCACTTTCACAGTCAACGACTAACAAAGGCCCTCCGCCCCAATTGCGGCAGATACTACAATGACACGCTCCCACACTTTTACTCATGCTAGTTGTAGAAAGACTTACTGCTCCACATAGGCAACTACCTTTTGCAATGCTTACGTTAGACATATTATTTTCTCTGACTCCACGCAGGCGCTCCAATTACTCACATTTTCCCCTATTTCATACTGGAAATGCCAAGAATATTAAGTAGTTCGCTTTCATGACTTTGCTCTTTTAAAGGTAAAAGCAAAGTTACGAAACAACTTTTACAATTTATTCTCTAGAAAGCTTGCCCAGAGACTATTTATAAAGTAAATCTTTAGAGAACAAGACGACGCAACATAATTCTGTACTTGGCATTAGCGAGAAACGGGATATCAGATACAGGTTTTGGTTAACATAGAAATTCCCCTGACATTGCAAATATTGTATGCCCAAGACTTGGAACATCAAGATAGATAACTATATTCAAGCCAACCCCAATTGCATCATCGCCACTGCTCATGTAGATTCGTTTCCGATAGACCTGCCGCTAGAACCGAACATTCGCGAACCGAACCGCAAAAGCGCGACCTACAGACAAATGTTCGATTCACTGACAACCGAACCCGAAAAATTCTTCTCCCGTCACAGTGGAATTGTTTTATTAGCCAATAAAGTTAAGCCCAACAGAAATAAAACCTCACTCGAACTAGAAATTTTAGAAGCTAACGAGGGGGGTAGTGATGGCATTATCAACGGAGGGCATACAGTTTTAGCTTTTGAGCAAGCAAAAAATTACAAATATGACCTAACCGAAGCCAGAGTAAAAGTTACGATTCACATTGGACTGACTGAAGAATCAGCCAAAGATATAGCCCTAGCAAGTAATACTACAACGCCAGTAGATTCTCGCTCCAAAGTCAACGCCAGGGGTGATTACAAATTCATCAAGCAGTATTTAGCCCAGTTAGAACTCAAAGATGATAGAAAATTCCGCATTGCCTATTACCAAAACCAAAGCGGCGCTCCCAGAAATGCCCAGTGTAATGTCACCCATTTGCTCAAGCTCCTTTACTGCCTCGACAGAAATAAATACAATCCTGACGGCAATAAACGAACCAAGCACCCAGCAGGGATGAGTCTTCCAAGTAACATCACAGATGCAGAAAGGGAAAGGTTAACTGCCTTACTGCCTCTCTTGACTCATGCTTTGTGGATAGAGCAAAGGCTCTATGAAATAATCCAAGAACATATCAGCAACCCCAGAAGAAAGGGTGCTAACGACCTAGCATCAATTGATATACGTAAAACTACATTGTTGCCTGACAGCAAGTATTCATTCGGGTTTGGTGCGCCAACTGACCTGGCACTACCGATAATTGCGTCTTATCGGGTATTTCTGGATAAAGACTATAAATGGATTCTGCCGTTTAACGAATTCGCTGAAGATTTCCTGCAACACTTGTGGAATAACTACTTCCGCAAATACTTGGTGTCGGAGAAAACAGCCGGAAATACAGTCGGTACAAAAATCAGTCGGAACCAGGAGATTTGGGAAAGTCTGTATATTTCGGCGCAGAGTTATCTAAATCAGCACTTGGTTAAAATGGTTAATTCTAGTAAGCAAGAATCAGAATCTCATGTGACACAAGGTGCAAACAAGAGGGCAAAAGGGAAAAGGGGTGAACTCAACGCGACTACTGTCCCTAAATAGTTTTTACCGAACAGGGCATGGGGTATAGGGGAAAGATTTTTACCCCCCATACCCTACTTGACTTTTCCAGTTAAGTCAGGAATTTTCAAAATAGCTTGAATAATGCCAACTAATTAATTCTCAACAACTTAAGTTTAATGACAAGACCATTCATAGGTAGAACTTTGGGATGGAGCTATAGTAAGCGCTTACTGAATGCCGTTATGGATGATTGCGTTCTAAATTGAATTCAACTATTGCAATCTCAGGTCTCAGGTTAATATTTTTGGCTGTTTAAATCAGGAAAATTAATTCAGCGATTTGATTTATACTTTTAAATTCGTCTAAATATCAAAAAAGTTTTGTCGTATGTCCAGCCTGAGTCCAGACATGGTTCGTATCTATTTGCAAGAGATTGGTCGTTACCCAATGCTAACCGCAGACCAAGAAATTGCTTATGGCAGGCAGGTACAGCAAATCATGGCAATAGAGCAAAGAAAAAATGAACTCACCCAACAACTAGATCGTGAGCCAACAATGGTCGAATTAGCTGTTGATATTGAAAAAAGTGAACTGGAAATAGCTCAAATACAAAAGCTTGGGCAACGAGCCAAACAAAAAATGGTGACAGCAAACTTGCGTCTGGTGGTTTCGATTGCCAAAAAATATACTAATCGCAATCTGGAATTCCTAGATTTGCTGCAAGAAGGGGCAATAGGTTTACAAAGGGGTGTGGAAAAATTTGACCCCAATCGCGGCTATAAGCTTTCCACCTACGTATACTGGTGGATTACGCAGTCAATCACACGGGCAATTGCAGAGAAATCCCGTACTGTACGCTTGCCAATTCATATCACCGAACAACTCAATAAAATCAAGAAAGTACAGCGAGAATTATTTCAGACACTGGGTCGTCCAGCCAGTGTTATAGAAATTGCTGAAACTTTAGACTTACAACCAAGTCAGATTAGGGATTTCCTCAGCAGTTCAAAGCAGCCAATTTCTCTAGATGTAAAGATTGGAGATAACCAAGACACAGAACTTAGCCAACTTTTACCAGATGAGGGCATATCTCCAGACGAACATATCACCAAAGAACTTTTACGCCAAGACATAAATAGTTTATTAGAATCACTCAAACCGACACAACGTGAAGTATTAATTTTGCGTTTTGGGTTAGAGAACGATCAAGAACTAACTTTAGCTCAAATTGGAGAGAAATTGAATGTCAGTAGAGAACGAGTTCGCCAAATTCAGCAGCAAGCAATCACTGTTTTACGTCGTCAAAAAACTGAAATTCAACAGTATTTAGTTTCCTGAGAAATATTTATTGATGAATTTTAAGGACTAATTAGTGAAAAAAGGCTGGGGGTAGGGTTACAGGTTTGGGTGTAGTGAGAGATAGAAAGTCTTACTACACCCCACACCTTTTGATTTTTTCAGATCCTGTGAAAATTCAGATTAAACAAGAGGCTCAATATTTTTGAAAGGTTCAATTAAATATCTACGTCCACCGCCTCTATAAGGTACTGGGGTACTGGGAGTATTAGATTTGGTAATTTCTAAAAATAACTGTTGTATTTTATAAGTAGGATACAGGGACTGGAATAATTTATTTATCTGTATTTGGTCATTAAGACTTAGCAAAGGTGAACAGGAAAGTACCAACTAAAGTATAGGTTGTAAAAGGCATAGTTAATAGCTCTATTTATAGGAATCATATTTTATTTTTGAACAAAATTAGGTATTGTAGGGTGTGTTAGAACGCAGTTCGTAACGTAACGCACCAAACCCTTGATGATGGTGCCGTACTCTCGCAGCTACACACCCCACGTATCTTTTCAGAAATCAAATACTAGTCCTATATCTCTATCAACTAATACTTAATCTTTTTAAATTATCCGGTAATTTATCTAAATATAATGGAAGAAATATTTTATTTTGGGATTTAATATTGCAATATAAATTTGTTTGAATACAATTATTATATAAATTTTTCAAAAAAGGACTAATGAAAAAAGTCATGAATTAGACCATGACTTTTGGCACAAATAAATGACCGATTTAGCCAGTTACTAGGGATTGATGAACTCTGGACAGTTCTCACCATCCGATCCAACATGGATATATGCCACAGACTAACAAATTGCCGCCGTACTCAACCCTTTGATAGTTAGAGCAACCGACGATGCAGGCTGCTGGTCTAAAAACTTGTTCGTCAAACTCGAAATCGAAACCGAAATCCTCCGAGTAGTATGTATGAATCGTGCTAGATGTCACCTCAGTAGGAGGTAGAATCGTTAGGATCTTAGCAATCTGTTCCTCTCCATTCCATCTCCCCGAAATACCTATTGAGCCAAAATGACTATTACCTGCAAACTTCTTTTACAAAATCATGCTCAAGATTGGCAAGAAGCAACTGTGCATCCCTTTCTAAAACAGTGTCAATTAGGTATAATTCAACCCCAGCAATTCAATACATGGTTGATGCAAGATTATCT
Organism: Nostoc sp. DedSLP03; assembly: GCF_034530815.1. Taxonomy (NCBI): domain Bacteria; kingdom Bacillati; phylum Cyanobacteriota; class Cyanophyceae; order Nostocales; family Nostocaceae; genus Nostoc; species Nostoc sp. DedSLP03. Next base: position 4,094 of record NZ_JAVRCK010000119.1, on the reverse strand, counting down.
GTTTGTTGTGGAATTTACGCGGATGGTAGGGCGAGTATTAGCCAGCGCACCTCCAGAACATTTTGATGTGATACTTGGAGGACTGGCAGTTCTAAAAGACGAACTCAATTGGTTTCAAGAAAAAGCTACCCAACGACAACTGGATCTTAATATAAAAAAACAACCAACCTGTAGAGAATATTGTGAATATATGCATAGTCTTGCAGACAAGCCTTATCCTGTGCAAGCAACTGCATTTTGGGCTATTGAATTAGCCTATAATCAAGGTTGGCAACTACCAGGTAAGATGCCTGCACCTTACGATGAATTTGCACAAAGATGGGGAAATACTGATTTTACAAAATATGTAAAACTTTTGTCACAGCAAGCTGATGAAGTTTTAGAAACGGCACAGGAAGATATTCAAAAACAAGCTGAAGAATCTTTTTTAATGGTGGCAAAATTTGAACATAATTTTTGGCAGATGGCTTTTCATACAGCACAGCATGAATCAAAATAGTTTTCAATGGGCTGGACACGAACGCTCACGGGAGACACGGCAACACCGTTGCCGTCTTTTGCAAGTGGTATTAGATTTAAGATGGGGAAATATACTTCTTGGAAAATCAGAAAATTTGGCATCGAACTAACAAATTAAATTCGCAATCTCAAATGCCGGCGATATTTCTAGATAAAGATGGCACTTTAATTGAAAATGTACCAAACAATGTTGATCCGCAATTAATCGAAATGAAAATCGGTGCTATTGAAGGATTACAAATACTTAGCAAAGCTGGATATAAATTAATTGTGATTACTAACCAGTCGGGAGTAGCACGGGATTATTTCCCAGAATCTGCCTTGGTGGGAGTGGAAGCGCGATTGAATGAAATATTAGAAAAAGCGGATCTATCGCTAGATGGGTTCTACTACTGTCCCCATCATCCAAATGGTGTAATATCTGAGTATGCAATTGCTTGCGAATGCCGTAAACCAAAACCAGGCTTGATTTTACGTGCAGCTAGCGAACAAAATATAGATTTAGCAAATTCTTGGTTTATTGGTGATAATCTCAGTGATGTAGAAGCTGGACATAGTGCAGGGTGTAAAACGATTTTGATAGCTCAGGGTAATCAGTCTCAGCCCCAAATGTCTCGTTTAGGAATTGCTGACTATATTTTGGTTAATCTTTCAATAGCAGCACAGGTGATATGTAAGCATTCAGTATCTAATTTTTAAGATTTCTGGCATAAAGGGACTTCCAGAAAATAAACTATTCCATTAACAAGAATGATAATCATTTTGAAGGGGAATGAAGGGGCTGCCGTCGGCAGCCCCTTCATTCCCCTTTTGTAGTAATTTGAATAATGATGCTTGTTTTTGAGTGTGGTAACTGATGGACATAGTATTAACTGATTCTCTAAAAAAGTTGTTGATTGAAACTGTATCTGGATTAAAAGGTGCAGCAAAGCGCTTTCTTTATGGCACAGACAGTTCAGGGCTTAGGTTTAGGAGGGCAAAGGCTTGCACAATCAGAATTAGGATGGAATCGAGACACAATTCGCAAAGGAACAAGAGAATTAAAAAGCGGTATTACTTGTGTTGATAACATGAGTGGCAAAGGGCGTTATAAAGCAGAAGAACACTTGCCAAATCTTTTAGAAGACATAAAAAATTTAGTTGACTTCCATAGTCAAACTGATCCAAGTTTTAAAAGTCAAAGACTATATACTAGACTCAGTGCAGTCGAAGTCAGAAAGCAATTAATCGAAAAGTATGGTTACAGTGACGAAAAGTTACATACATCAGAAACAATTCGCGTCAAATTAAATAATTTAGGTTATAAGCTCAGAAGGGTAAAGAAAGTTCAACCTCAAAAAAAATCCCACAAACTGACGCAATCTTTGAGCAATTAGACATAGTTAATATTGAGGCTTCGGAAGATAAGAGTGTTTTACGTCTAAGTATGGACGGAAAAGCCCGCGTTAAGATTGGCTCATTTGATCGAGGGGGTAAAAGCCGGGATGGAGCGAAAGCTGATGACCATGATTATAATCCAAAAACAACTGTAACTCCTTATGGTATCTTTCTTCCAGAGCTTGATGAGCTATTTTTGTACTTTACAGAATCGAAAGTTACAAGCGATTTTATTGTTGATATTTTAGAAGATTTTTGGTTAGAACAAAAGCATCGTTTTTCCGATATTCAAACCCTACTTCTCAATCAAGATAACGGGCCACAGAATAGCTCACGGCGTACTCAATTTATGAAACGTATAGTAGAGTTTGCCCAAAAACATCAAGTAAATATACGTTTAGCTTACTATCCGCCCTATCATAGTAAATATAATCCAATAGAAAGGACGTGGGCAGTACTAGAAAATCACTGGAATGGTAGCATTTTAGATGAACTAGAAACGGCTCTAAATTTTGCCAGCACTATGACATGGAACGGGAAACATCCAGTCGTTAAGTTAGTACACAAAACTTATGAGAATGGGGTCAAGCTTACAAAAAAAGCTATGGCTCAAATTGAAAAACAGATTGAGCGGCTAACCGATTCTACTCATGAAGTTTTCCCAAATTTAGGTAATTGGTTTATTGATATTTGTTGTAGTAAAACAAAAGTTATTTGATTTTAATAACAGCATTTATTTAGCTACAAAACATACTAATTTTACACTGTTTAACTTCAAAGCAGACGACAAGTGTATAGATTCTTCATGCATAGATGAGGGGGAGAAAAGGGGTTGCCGAGGGCAACCCCTTTTCTCCCCCCTTAAAATGATTATCATTCTTGAGAAAACCTGTCTCTTGTTTTTCTTGGAATAATTTATTCTTTGGAAGTCCCAAAGTTATAGAAATTGCTGGAACAGGAAACTTAGAAAAATTTAGTGCTATCAAACGTCGTTAAATTGCCCACGTGCGTAGGCGTAGCCCGCCATAGGCATCGCTCTCCTCTAACAATGACAGCAGTCACATCAAGCAAGCACTTACTGGTGCTGAACGGACAGCGCCTTGCGGTAAACGATTTTGTCAGCGCCCGCTTGATAGAAGTCACGTATCCGTGCTTCTTCTTCATAACCGCACTTGCGGTAGAACGTTCGCGTGCGCTCGAAGTCCGGCGTAGCTGATGTTTCCACCAGTAGTATGCGCCCACCGCGTCTGATCAATGTTTGCTCAACGTAGCGTAGCAGGGTCGCACCACGTCCAAGTCCTTGTCTGTCAGGTTGGATAGCAATCAACTGTAGATTCCACGTCCCATCGGTCATTCGTTCCATTTCACAGTAAGCGACCCCGATCGCTCCATTGTCATCGTCGGTAATCCAAAAGCGTTTGCCGTCTCGCAGAGAATCACTGTCGCTGCTACCACCGAAGTAATCGGACAGTATTTCACCAAGCTCCTCAAGTTGGTTTGGTTCAAACAGTCCGGTTGCGTCGGCTAAAGCAATCAGCGCAGTCGTGTCATCGGGTATGGTCGGTCGAATCATCGCAAACTCCGTGTGCGTGTAAAACAGGTTAGCCTCTGGAGGAAATATCACAACAGTTGTTATGTCGCTTTAAAACATAACAACTGTTGTGATAAAATGTCAAGATGCTTGTTTCATGTTGCTGTAAACCGAGGAGAGCTATGAGTTATGACGATCGCCGTATTGAAGTCGCTAAAGCGGCATGGCGGGTGATTGTCCGTGAAGGATTGGATCGCGCTAGTATGCGGGCGATAGCGCAAGAGCTTGGCTCTTCGACCGGGGTTGTTACCCATTACTTTCGAGATAAAGAAGAACTCACCCTATTTGCCCTAGAACAGGTGTTTGAAAACGTCTTGGAGGACATGAAAACCTGTGCCGAGGGACGGCAAGGAATTGACAGACTAGCACAGATGATTTTTGTGGCTCTACCTCTGGGGGACAATGACAAAGCTGATTGGAAGGTTTGGACGGCATTTTTGGGCTATTCTATCGGGCGCGAACGCCTCGTCCAGGAACACCGAAAACGCTATGACTTCTTACGGCAAATTATTTGTCAAGAGTTAGCTGACTTACAGAAAGCCAAAGTGATTCGAGCCGATCTTAATTTAACCCTCGAAGCCAATGCACTCATTGCCCTAGTGGATGG
>NZ_JAVRCK010000118.1:0-21490 GCF_034530815.1 Nostoc sp. DedSLP03 | reverse complement strand
TATCACCCAGTCAGTTTAAAAGATGTTGGTAATGACAAGCCTTATAAAGGGGGGACTAAGGGGGGTAACAATGCAATTAAAATCACAGCCAATCACTTTTCAAACAACCTCTAAGAGTAACGGCTAATTTATCAGCAATTCCTGCAATCCAGTTTTCATCTTGTTTGGTGTAACTTCGAGGAGCATTTGCTCCCAAAATTAATGCACCTTGGTTGCCAATAGGTTGACAAATTACACCTTGAGTATTTTCTGGTAAATAATCAAATTCAAGCCTACCTGGATATATTTTTAGAGCAACTAAATAAATCGGTTTTTGTTTTTCGAGTACCTGTTTTAAGATTACTCCTGGCACAACCTCAGATTTAGTACCCAGAATGCCACGACGCAATAAAACTTTACCTTGATAAAAAACCACAAGCGATCGCGTTACTGTATTAGTCAACAATAAATGAGATGCCCAGGCTAGCTCTGTTTTTACAGCTTCGGGTAAATCTGGTGCGAGTACAAAACCTTCTTCTCCAATTAGTTCTACAGTATCAGGCGATCGCGGCTGAACTTGCTGCCAAATTAAACCCGTCAAAATTAACACCGCACTCAAAATCACGCCCACTACATCACCACGCGATTGAGACTGGGTTAATTCCGGTGTTAATAAACGGTTAATCAATAAAAGAACAGCGCCTAGCCCACCCACAACAATGGGTAGACGCCGCAAAACTCGATTAGGATCGGGTTTAGTCATTTGTCATTTGTCATTTGTCATTTGTCATTTGTCATTGGGAAAGAGGAGGCAGGAGGCAGGAGGGAGAAGTTCTTTAATTTTGAATTTTGAATTTTGAATTTTGAATTGATTTCTCCCCTGCTCCCCTGCTCCCCTGCTTCATCTCTTCACTCTTCCCCTGGTTCAATAATTCGCTGGAAAAGATAACCAGTACCCCGCGCGGTGAGAATCAATTCTGGGTTGCTAGGATCGTCTTCTAATTTTGCCCGCAAACGCGATATATGCACATCTACTACGCGGGTATCTACATGACGTTCTGGTGTATAACCCCAAACTTCTTGCAAAATTTCCGAACGAGAAAAAGCTTCTCCAGAGCGACTGACTAACAACTCTAACAAGCTGAACTCCATACCCGTTAATCGAATCCGCTCATCGCCTTTATAGACTTGTCGCTTATTCGTATCGATTTTAATATTTGCGACATGAATTACCCCAGAACTGGGAATTCCAGAAGCACCGTTTTTATCTACTCGCCGCAGCACCGAGCGAATCCGGGCTTCTAGCTCCTTGGGGGAAAATGGTTTAACTACATAGTCATCAGCACCCAATTCTAAGCCGGTGATGCGATCGGCGACATCACCCAAAGCTGTTAGCATAATAATGGGGACATCTGATTCTTTTCGTAATTCTTGACATACACCATAGCCGTCTAGCTTTGGCATCATTACATCTAAAACTACCAGGTCAGGCTCAGTTTTGCGAAAAGTATCCAAAGCTTCTTCCCCGTCGCCAGCGGTCACTACATCGTAGCCAATCATGGAAAGGCGTGTTTCCAAAATCCGGCGAATGCTGGCTTCGTCGTCTACCACCAAGATTTTTTCTTTATGGCTTTCCAAGTTTCTCTAGGCTCCTTGACTAAAAATTTACATGATTAATTTTTAATACCATAATATTAAGATATCATTCCATGAATTGATTTGGAAAAAGCTCTAAATACCACATATTATTAGTTTTTAGTTTTTTTCAAGAATTAAGTAAATATTAAGATTATTTAATAAGATTTAAGAATGGCAAAGCCAAAAACCTTTTTTGTTTGTAATGAATGTGGAGCAGAATCGCCCCAATGGTTTGGTAAGTGTCCAGCTTGCGGTACTTACAACTCTCTAGAAGAACAAATTTCCATTCAATCCTCAGTAGATGTACCCAGTCGAGGGGGAGTGAGTGGTTGGCAATCAACTCAAGGCAATGGCAAATCTCACGCTAAACCAGCTAAAGCGCGAGCCTCCTTAACATTTAACCAAATAACCGATCGCCAAATCGCTCGCTGGGAGTCTGGTTATGGAGAATTAGATCGAGTACTTGGCGGTGGCGTTGTCCCTGGCTCTATGGTGCTGATTGGTGGCGATCCAGGGATTGGTAAATCGACTTTATTGTTGCAAGTATCTAATCAATTAGCACAGAAATATCGCATCCTTTACGTAACTGGTGAAGAATCAGGACAGCAGGTAAAATTACGAGCTTCTCGGTTGGGAGTATCAAAACCCCTAAGTATGGTAAACGAGGATCAGGTAACAGTAGTAGTAGAAGATACTACGATTTCTATAGACCCTGACAGTATAGGTGCAGATTTATATGTACTGCCAGAAACAGATTTAGAAGAAATTTTACGGGAAATAGACTCTCTAAAACCAAATGTGGCGGTAATTGATAGTATCCAAACAGTGTTTTTTCCGGCGCTGACTTCTGCACCAGGTTCAGTAGCTCAGGTACGAGAATGTACCGCAGCACTGATGAAAGTGGCGAAGCACGAAGATATTACCATGCTGATTGTGGGACACGTCACCAAAGAAGGAGCGATCGCGGGGCCTAAAGTTTTAGAACATTTAGTCGATACAGTATTGTATTTTGAAGGCGATCGCTTTGCTTCCCATCGGTTATTACGAACAGTCAAAAACCGTTTCGGCGCAACTCACGAAATCGGCATCTTTGAAATGGTGACAGATGGATTGCGAGAAGTCTCCAACCCCTCAGAGCTATTTTTAGGCAACCGTGACGATCCCGCACCTGGTACTGCCATTGTGGTAGCTTGCGAAGGCACTCGCCCAATCGTTGTAGAATTGCAAGCTTTGGTGAGTCCCACCAGCTACCCCTCACCCCGTCGTGCTGGAACTGGCGTAGATTACAACCGCTTGGTGCAAATTCTTGCCGTCTTAGAAAAACGGGTGGGAATTCCCATGTCCAAATTGGATTCCTACGTTGCGTCTGCGGGTGGGTTGAATGTGGAAGAACCAGCAGTAGATTTAGGAATTGCGATCGCAATTGTCGCTAGTTTCCGCGATCGCATCGTCGATCCCGGTACAGTATTAATCGGTGAAGTTGGGTTAGGTGGACAAGTGCGATCGGTTTCCCAAATGGAACTGCGGTTGAAAGAAGCAGCTAAGTTGGGATTTAAAAGAGCGATCGTCCCTAAAGGACAAAAATTCCCCGATCTTGATATCGAGATTTTACCCGTTGCCAAAGTAATAGATGCGATTATCGCCGCCATCCCGCATCAAGAATTGACAGCCGACGATTTAGAACCCGATGAAGATGAGTAACTACTGGGTACTGGCGACTGGGGACTGGGGAAATGAGGGAGCAGAGGGAGCAGGGGGAGCAGGGGGAGCAGGGGGCAAGGGGCAGAGAAGAATAATAATAACTAATACCCTATGCCCAATGACAAATGACAAATGACAAATGACAAATGACAAACGCCCAATTCTAAAGGAAAACCCATTATGACAACCCTCACTCAAGACTACCAAATCACTTGGGAAAAACTACCCGATGATTACAAACTCCCCGACGATCCAGTGGATAACATCAACCAACCAGCCTTAGCTGCTGCACTTACAGAAAGTCTACAATTAGCCGGAAAAATTTCAGCTAACGCCCTAACAACAACTAATTACGGTATTTGTGCCACTCTAAACAACAAAATGGTCATTAAAGCTCCTGATTGGGCTTTCATTGCCAAAATTAATGTTAATCGAGAAGAAGTAATACGCAGTTACACACCTCAATTACAAGGTGACATTCCCGTAATTGTGATGGAATTTGTTTCCGATACACAAGAAACAGAATATTCTATCAAAGCGACATATCCCCCAGGAAAATGGTTTTTCTACGAGCGCATCTTAAAAGTGCCAAACTATATTATCTTTGAGCCAGATAGCGGCAGTTTTGAGATGTATCGCTTGCAGAACGCAGAACAATACATTTTGCAAGAGCCTGATGAAAATCAACGCTACTGGATAGCAGAAATCAATCTTTACCTTGGGGTGTGGCAAGGTACTCGTGAAAATCGCCCAGGAAATTGGTTACGGTGGTGGGATGAACAAGGAAACCTTTTACCTTGGGGTTCTGAGTTAGCCCAACAAGAACGCCAACGCGCCGAACAAGAACGCCAACGCGCCGAACAAGAACGACAACGCGCCGAACAAGAACAACAACGCGCCGAACGACTAGCAGCACAATTGCGAGTGGCAGGAATTGAACCAGAAGATTAGACTTCTTGTAAATAATTTAGGATTGCTAGGTTTAGTTAAAAATTTGCTAAATCTAGCATTTTTTTATAGCAATAAATTCTTAAATAACTCGAATTGTACCTAATTTATTGACATTAAAATTGCGGAATTATTGATAGAAATTTTTGAATTCATAGTTGACAAGTATAATTTTATACATTAGAATAAAGCCATGATAAAGGCGATCGCCCAATCCCGCAAAAGATGAATGCGATCGCCCTTATCGGCCCCCTATCAGGAGTTAACTATCATCATGGCACAACCAGAAGATTCCGCCCAGTCAAAGTTAGAACAGTTCTTAGGTGAATATTTAGATACACCTAGCGTCAAAAAATCTACCCAAAGCCCACTTCCCAAAAGAAAACCTATCAAGCATATATTGATAGGTTCTCTTGAAACCGTTACCAGTACCATTCATCATTTGCAGGTAATTGGCTACGCCAGCGTAGGAGATTGGAGTCCACTAGTACCAACTGGCAACCCAGATGAGGTAATGAGTATTTTAATCCGGCAAATTCTGATCCAATAACCCAAATGTAGAGACGTTGCATTGCAACGTCTCTAATTTTTCTGAATTCTGAATTCTGAATTCTGGATTCTGAATTCTGTTTAGTTCCTATCCATTCCTTCTTCGTGGTTCCCTGTTTCGTTAGATTTTTGTGCTTCATTAGCAATCATGCCATTGATGTAGCTAACAATTATCGCTAATTCTCCAATTGCTTCCAGTTCAGCCGCTTCTTCTGGTGTTTGAGAATCAGCAGTTTTTTGATCGACAAGTTCTTGCATTCGATCTGACATTTCATCTGTAATTTTAAACAGATAAAGTTTATTGACTTTTTGAAGTTGAATACCATTCTCTAGCCAGGATGAAGGTTTGATTACTAGTGGTGTCATAGGTTGATATGATTCAATACACTGCTTATTGTAAGTTCCATAAGAATCGCCTTAAGTTTATCTTTTCAAGTCAGCTAGTCGCTGCTATAGGACTCATATTTGATTTTTGAACAAAACTCAGTACACCTTTATACCTTCTTCCCAGTCCCCAGTCCCTAGTCCCCAATCTCCAGTCCCTTACCTCTACCAGTGATTCAGAAATCAAATCGGATTGCTATATGTCGAGATATTTGGTAAAAACTGATATTTATGATGTGCCAAAATAAAATATCAGTGAAACTACGGTTTTGACCAATGGCGTGGAATTCTGGGCAGCAGTTGTTTGGCGATCGCTACATCATCGAGAGAAAATTAGGCGAGGGTGGAGTTGGTATTACCTATCTCGCTAAAAATCGACGCGGCGAGTTGCGAGTCATCAAAACCCTCAGAGAACAAATCCTCAATCATCCTGACTGGATACCGCATCAAAGTAGACTCAAGCGAGACTTTAAAGACGAAGCATTACGCCTAGCATTATGTCGCCATGCCCACATTGTAGAAGTAGAAAACGTCTTTGATGACGATGACTTACCCTGCATGGCGATGGAATACATTGAGGGAGAAGATTTAGGTAAGCGGATAACTGAAAAAGGTGCATTACCAGAAGCAGAAGCACTGCAATACATTGAGCAAATTGGCGACGCTTTAACTGTAGTTCACGACAAAGGCTTGCTGCATCGGGATTTAAAGCCGAATAATATTATGATGCGTGCGGGTAAACCAGAGGCAGTGCTAATTGACTTTGGCCTTGCTAGACAATTTATTGTCGGTGCAGTTTTACAGCATACAGAGAGTGTTACTCCTGGTTATGCACCACCAGAACAGTATTTACCTGATGCCGAACGGGGAGAATATATTGATGTTTACGCCTTAGCAGCCACACTGTATGCTTTACTGACTGGACAATTGCCTATGCCAGTACCAGCTAGACTGCAAAATTTTACCCTAAAACCGCCTCAAGATTTGAATAGCAGGGTTAGCGATCGGGTGAATGCGGCAATTATGAAGGGGATGGCGTTAAATTACAGGTTTCGCCCCCAGTCGGTGGACGAGTGGTTGGATTTGTTGAGAATACGAAATAACTGGGAATGCGTCCACATCATCCCAGGTATTTCTGGAAAAATAGCCCTTAGCCCCAAGGGAGATATCTTAGCAAGTGTCACAGGTTCAGTTATTCACTTGTTTTCATCAACTACAGGTCAACTTCTCTGCACCCTAACTGGTCATTCCCGGTCGGTTGATTGCGTCGCCATCAGTAGTGATGGGCAAATGTTAGCTAGTGGTAGTTGGGACGAGACTATCAAACTGTGGAATCTGGCAACAGGCTCAGAAATTCGCACCCTCACTGGTCATTCCCGGTCGGTTTATTCCGTCGCCATCAGTAGTGATGGGCAAATGTTAGCTAGTGGTAGTGAAGACAACACTATCAAACTGTGGAATCTGACAACAGGCTCAGAAATTCGCACCCTAACTGGTCATTCCAACAGGGTTAATTCCGTCGCCATCAGTAGTGATGGGCAAATGTTAGCTAGTGGTAGTGAAGACAACACTATCAAACTGTGGAATCTAGCAACAGGCTCAGAAATTCGCACCCTAACTGGTCATTCCAGTGAAGTTAATTCCGTCGCCATCAGTAGTGATGGGCAAATGTTAGCTAGTGGGAGTGATGACAGCACTATCAAACTGTGGAATCTGACAACAGGCTCAGAAATTCGCACTCTGGATCATTCCAGCTTGGTTAAATCCGTCGCCATCAGTAGCGATGGGCAAATGTTAGCTAGTGGTAGTTGGGACGAGACTATCAAACTGTGGAATCTGGCAACAGGCTCAGAAATTCGCACTCTGGATCATTCCAGCTTGGTTAAATCCGTCGCCATCAGTAGCGATGGGCAAATGTTAGCTAGTGGTAGTTTGGACAATACTATCAAACTGTGGAATGTGCAAACAGGAAGAGAAATTCGCACCTCAACTGGTCATTCTGACTCGGTTGATTGCGTCGCCATCAGTAGCGATGGGCAAATGTTAGCTAGTGGTAGTTGGGACAAGACTATCAAACTGTGGAATGTGCAAACAGGAAGAGAAATTCGCACCCTAACTGGTCATTCCTCCGGGATTAATTGCGTCGCCATCAGTAGTGATGGGCAAACCTTGGCTAGTGGTAGTGAAGACAAGACTATCAAACTGTGGAATGTGCAAACAGGAAGAGAAATTCGCACCCTAACTGGTCATTCCTCCGGGATTAATTGCGTCGCCATCAGTAGTGATGGGCAAACCTTGGCTAGTGGTAGTGAAGACAAGACTATCAAACTGTGGAATGTGCAAACAGGAAGAGAAATTCGCACCCTAACTGGTCATTCCTCCGGGATTAATTGCGTCGCCATCAGTGGCAATAGGCAAATCTTGGCTAGTGTTAGTTGGGACAACACTATCAAACTGTGGAATCTGGAAACAGGAAGAGAAATTTGCAGCCTAACAGGTCATTCCTGCGGGATTAATTGCGTTGCCATCAGTAGCGATGGGCAAACCTTGGCTAGTAGTAGTAAAGACTACACTATCAAACTGTGGAATCCGCAAACAGGAAGAGAAATTGGCACCTCAACTGGTCATTCTTTCTGGGTTAATTGCGTCGCCATCAGTAGCGATGGGCAAACCTTGGCTAGTGGTAGTAGCGACAAGAGTATCAAACTGTGGGAAGTCGCAACAGGAAAAGAAATTCGCACCCTCAGTCATTTTGACTCATACCAATTCTCTATGAAGATGCATAAAATAAAGCTTCATGGAATAGAGCTTCAAGGATGAAATCATAACTTGTAAAAGAAGAGATTAACTCGCAAGACATTTGAGCTAACTCATTTTGAACCCGTTGGCGTAGTTCCTGTAAATTTAAAAAATTCTTGCCCTTGAACTGACGCTTGATAAACTGCCATAATCGCTCAATCGGGTTGAGTTGAGGACTATGAGATGGTTGAAAGATCGGGAGCAGATTTTCAGGCCAAGACAACCCCAACGCTTGGTGTGCAGAAGCTTGATCCATTTGTATTAGCGCTATATCATCACCCAGTTCTTGGGATAGGGCATTAAGGAATTTCTGAAAATTCTCACTGTTTAGATGAGAATATTCCTGACAAAAATGCCATCCTCTCAATGGTTCCACTACTCCATACAGCCAGAATGCAACTCTAGGCCACTGCACACTGACTATTGGTTTGGTGCCACGCGCTGTAATCACTCGCCCAGTTTCGGTTTTCAACCCTAGCCTAGTCTCATCTTGGCACAGATAACGCAGTCGTTTTCCTTGACCTAACAGGTTTTGCAAGGCGACAAAGGCGTGGGGAATGTTTTTTTAAAAAGGTTTACAGCCTGTTCATCCTGTTGTTTACCCTGAGGTCGAGGTATTTTCAGTTTCGCTTGAAGTTGATAACGTACCAGACGATAGACTGTCTTATATTTGATTTCTACATTCCATTCCTGCTTGAGCCACTCTACAATTTGCTGATAGCTGCCGAACCCCTCAGGACATTTAAGTTTCTCCTCTAGTCGCGATCGCATTTCTGTTGTTATCTTAGGAGTGGCTCCAGGTGCTGTTTTCACCTCTAATAATTTTTCTAGTCCTCCTTGCCGATACTTTTGTAACCATCGTGTTACCGTTGAGCTATCTCTACCCAGTCTCTGACTCAATTGTTGATGCTGTGTCACTTCTCCTGTTTTGATCCACCACAGAACAAGTAATCGTTCTTTTTCTGCAGATGTCCGCACTTTGCTAAGACTTTTGGACAAATACTCAGCACTCTCCGATATTTCTAGATTGAAAGGGCGTGCCATTGTTTGCTTCTAGTTTTGAGTCTTTCCCTCTCCTCATATTCTACAATTCTATGCAGCCTCACATAGAATTGGTATCAGTTCAATCTGTTGCCTTTACCCTCGATACAAATTGTCTTGCTGCTGGAGATTGGAGCGGAAATATCAAAATATGGCGACGCAGCTAGTTGTAGAATAACAGCGTCACAATAATATTAGAACTAGCGCACAATCAATATATATGAGCTTCATTATATCCGATGAAACCTTAAATGCCTGTGGGATGACCGCAGCCGAATTCAAGCAGGAAATTGCATTGCTATTGTTTGAGTCTGGTAAATTGCCTTTAGGACACGCCAGCAAGTTAGCAGAAATGGATAAAGTACAGTTTCAACAACTGCTCAAAGAGCGCAAAATTCCTCTTTACTCTTATGACATAGAAGATTTTGAACTCGATTTAAAAAACTTGCGGGAGTTAGGCAGGTTGTGATTGTAATTAGTGATACCTCGCCAATCACCAGTCTAGCTGCAATAGGTCAATTAGACTTACTTAGGCAACTGTATAATACAATCCTGATTCCGGAAGCTGTTTATCAAGAATTAACAGGTGATGATGATGGTTAAGCTTTACTCTAATGAGAATTTTCCAATGGATATAGTCAGAGAACTGCGCCAGTTAGGCTACGATGTCCTAACTTCCTACGAAGCAAGCTATTAAACCACTAAAATAAAACCACATATCTGTAAATTATATCGCTCTAACTATGACAACCGTAATTGCTAGACCTTCATCCTTGATTGGCAGTATCAGAATAGAAAAGCTGGATAAATTTAACCTATTCAAATTTAATGATGAACTGCAAGCACGGATGGAAGAACTTTTAGAACGCAAAAAAGCTGATTTACTAACTCCAGAAGAAGTTATCGAACTTGAAGAAATTGGAGAACTAGATAGAATTTTCACCCATATTAATGCAATGCTGGTAGCTCAAAAAGATGATTGATGATGCTACTAAAGAAATGGTCCGCAAACGCGCCAATTATTTGTGCAAGTATTGCCATTCTCCAAAACGCATTTCCACCACAAGATTTACAGTAGACCATTTGATACCAAAATCTATTGGTGGTGGTGATGAAATTAATAATTTAGCCTTGGCTTGTCGTCGTTGTAACGAACACCGCTACAACTTTGTCGCGGGATATGACTCAGAGACTCAAGCAGTAGTACCCCTCTTTAATCCTCGTCAACAAATTTGGTCAGAGCATTTTCTCTGGTCAGCAGATGGTGGGACAATTATCGGAATTACACCCACTGGTAGAGCAACCTGCAACCGACTTGATATGAATGATGAACGCTATCCAGAAGATGACTCTATTCGGAGTGCGCGGGGTTTTTGGTTTCAAGCTGGGTTGCATCCTCCTAGTGACGATCGCCGACTTACTTAGTCGCTATAATTCTCTTTAACTGAAGCGTATTGCCCTTAAACCTACTACTGTTTAGTTCTAAACGCAAAAATTTTAACTTTAAACGAAAAGATTCTCACTTCAAACCAAAATGTTCTCGTTTTAAACCAGAACGTTCTCACTTCAAACCGAAAATTTCTCGTTTCAACCCAAAACATTCTCACTTCAAACAGAAATGCTCTCGTTTCCAACGAAAACATTCTCACTTCAAACTAAAATATTAATGCTCTGAACTCGGAGTGTCTCACTTTAAACAAAAACACCCAAGCTCAGAGCAAAAAGTTTTATGTTTTTATCTAGAAGCGTCGAGTTAATTTCTCGACTTATCAACTTTGTGGTTGTACTTTTTTAGCTTTCCGGGCAAATCTCCGCCCTAAATCATCAACCATTGACTCTAAACCTGCGCCTTTACCACTAACTTTGGCATAGTTATATACCATCAAACCCGCCGCATAAGCTTCGCTACCAACAGCCACAGATGTATCATCCACCAGTCCTTGCAGTTGCGTCAACGACAGCAAAATAGGATACAGGGCTTCAAATAATTCGATATCTTGGCGCATTTCATTCAAGTCAAAAGAACGCGGTAAAAAGTCAGGGTTTTGTGTGCCGATTTCCAACGCCTTACTCACAAACGCCCGACTCTTATCTCCCAGCTTAGGTAAAGCTTTGCGCTCCTCGGTTGTCAAATCAATCAAGAACGGTAACTTTTCGCGGATAGTAGTAATAGCTTGCATCACGGCTTCCCTGTCTGCGGAGGAAAGTTTTGCACTTACTTTATTATCTGCCATTTTTCATACACCTTTAATGGGACTAAATTTCAGTATTCCCCAAGTTATTTAGGCAGTAATAGTTATTTATAAGCAATTAAGAAAAAATTTTTATACCTTTCAATCAGTGATATCTCGCTAATCAATACTACTCGGTTAAGCATTTTCAACTCAGAATTTGGTTTGGGGAAAAGGTTAAAGGGTAAGGGTTAAAGGTTTTTTATTTCCCTTTTCCCCTTTTCCTTTCCCCCTTAACCGACAAGTATTGTCTCGCTAATTACCAACCTTGAGCAAATTTCACGATTAGAGTCCAGTGGCATTTGACCCAAGGAAGCCGAACATTTAGAGATAATAGTAGCAGAGGTAATCTCAAAATTAGGCTTTAGCAAACCGGTGCGCCAACACTTCGCAGCTAGTTGTGGAATAACATTACTACTTCATGTCTTTAATTTTGAATTTTGAATTTTGAATTTTGAATTGTTAATATGACTTCTTCTCCCCATTACATCCCTCAATCTGACCCGCCGCTTCCTCCTTGGGAAACCCTACCAACGATGTATGATTTACCAAGTGATAACCCAGAGGAACCAGGCTTGCCAGACGATTTTCATTTTTTACAACCCTTACTTTTATACTTAACTTTTCAGCCGATTAACTGGAATTCAGAACTAGTTTACAGTGCGGCTGACCTTAATCTCTACTATGATTTACAGCATCCTTTATGGTATAAGCGCCCAGATTGGTTTGGTGTAGTAGGCGTAGAAAAGTTATACAAAGGGCAAGATTTACGGTTAAGTTATGTCACTTGGCAAGAACCAGCAAATCCCTTCGTGGTTGTTGAGTTATTATCTCCAGGTACGGAAGACGAAGATTTAGGCAGAAAGGAAAGTGCAGCAGATAAACCTCCTAGCAAGTGGGAAGTTTATGAGCGAATTTTACGGATTCCTTACTATGTTGTATTTAGTCGCTACACTAATGAACTACAGGCTTTTCACTTAGTTGGTGGTCATTATGAACCGATGAACTTGACTAATGGATACTTATTAATGCCAGAGATAGATTTAAGTTTAGGCTTATGGCAAGGTTCATTTCGAGATATTGAAAAATTGTGGTTAAGGTGGTTCACTTTGGCGGGAGAATTAATTCCCGCACCCACAGAGGAAGCTGCTGCTGCAACTGAACGAGCTATAATTGCCGAACAAGAAGCTGCTCAAGCCAAACGAAAAGTAGAACAATTAGCAGAACGTTTGCGTCAGTTGGGCGTGAATCCTGATGAACTAGATGAATTATTGTAGCTTCACGAGTCTTTTCTGATACGCAGTATAATTTTTTGCTTTGAGAAATTACCTCCGCTAAAAACTTTGATAGCCGATGCCGAAGCAGCTATCTGATAATGATATTAGCTCTCAGAAAGATTAATTTTTGAGAGCGATCGCATATTTAGCACTTGAAATACATATAATATTTCTTTCAGCAAGTCTATAGCAACCTCATTTTTTATGAAAAACCGTGATGTCACGCTATATCCTTACTGTTCCTCAACTCAGTTTCAATTGGGTAACTATGGGGAAAATAAGGTTCAGCAGCAAATCTCAAAGGCGAACCCCTGAACATTTGCAGATATTACCGCAGACACTGATTATGTTGCAGCGGCTAAAATACTTAAGTATTAGTATTACGATCGAATTACTCACATTAAAATTGTCTATTTGGTAACACCAGACCATCAGAAAATTGTAGAAAAGTGTATTTCCTTGGCTTGATAGTGGTGCTAACCTCAATTTAAAGGATGTTATCAGCCCTTATCTGCTAGAGTTTCTGACTTTCAGCAAATTAGATTTATCAATAACAAAATCGCTAGGAGTGCGATGATGATGTCACAGTCCCCTATGACAAGACCAGAAATAGCTGCTGGAACTCTAATCGATAACCGCTATATTATCCAAAAACTTCTAGGACAGGGAGGATTGGGACGAACTTATTTAGCATTTGACACTCGTCGGTTTAATGAAGCCTGTGTTCTCAAAGAATTTGCACCCATTGGCACAGGCGAAAGTGGACTGGAACAATATCGTAACTTATTTAAAAGAGAAGCTAAAATTCTTCATCAATTGCAACATCCTCAAATTCCCAAGTTTTTGGCTTGCTTTGAAGGAGATGGTCGGCTATTCCTAGTACAAGAGTATGTTGACGGTAAAACATATTCAAGACTGCTAGGAGAACTGCAACGTCAAGGAAGAAATTTTTCTGAAGACGAAGTTATCCAGTGGCTAAAGAATCTGCTGCCTGTTTTGGAATATGTTCACCAGCACAACATTATCCATCGAGATATTTCTCCAGACAACATCATGTTACCCGATGGCAAGGATCTGCCAGTGCTGATTGATTTCGGGGTAGGCAAGCAAATTGCTGATATTAACGAAGGAAGAAGTTCCAACCACCAGGTAACGTTTGTTGGCAAAATGTCTCTTGTCGGCAAAGTTGGATATGCTCCCCGCGAACAGATTAGTTTGGGTTTATGTTCACCCTCCAGTGACCTTTATGCTTTGGGTGTAACTGCTATTGTATTACTCACAGCTAGAGATCCATCTTTACTAATGGATCAATACTCACTTGAATGGAACTGGCGTGATTATACTTATGTTACAGATGGGTTTGCTCAAGTGCTTGATTGTATGTTGGAAGATAGACCTAACAAGCGATACCAAACAGCCAGCGAAGTTCTGAGAGATTTAGAACGTATTGGAGAACCAGAAATAGCAATATCTTCTGCATTCATGGTTGATGATTTGCCAGCCACAGTATTTAACCCTGAATTTCAGGCTATGTCAGCCATATCGCAGTCATATAACCAACCTGAAGAAACAATTTTTAATTCACCTACTAGTCCACAAAATGGACGACGCACTGAACAACAACAACAACAATCCTCACTCCAACCAGCATTTATCAAACATTGTCAGCAAGAATTAGCCTACCACATCGGCCCAATGGCAAATCTGATTATAGAAGAAATACTAGCTCACAATCCTTATATTTCCGCTGACCAATTCATTGAACTTGTAACTAAGGAGATTCCTAACTTTCAAGCAGCTTTTGAATTCAAAAAAAGCTTATTCTCATAGAGATTTAGACATCATGAAATTGAGGAATAATTTTAATCCCTTAACTAATTATGTAAGTTGAAGTCAAGAGATTTCATAAAAGTAACAAGGTTTTTTAGCAAAGCTACACGCAACGTCTTCTACAGAAGTCATTGCATTAGCGTAGCAGTCTCTAGTCCACTTCCCCCTGCGGGGAAGTAAGCTAAATGTAGCCTCTCGTAGAGAGAGCGTTATTAGAAATTATTGTAATCGCCTGTACCTCCTTGAGTACGTTTGATTCTTTTCATCGCCATTTCTAAACTTAACTGCATCCGTTTAAAGGCTCTAGCTAAATTACCGATTTCATCATTAGACATCTGCTCAAATTCAACTTCCATATGTCCCGTACTAACTTCTTCGGCTATGCGAGTCATGCGTTTGAGAGGAATTACAACTTGTCGATTCAAGAACAAGTTGACTAATAGAATAGTCGCTATAAATATAGCTGATACAATCAAGATAATTAGTAAAGAAGACTGATTTGCTTTATTAATGACATTCTTGGCCGGTACTGATATAATCTGAGCGCCAACAATTTCATTAAATTTCCACCCAAATCCATTAGCAGCACCATAAAGACTAATCATACTTTGAGGTGCAGCTTCAGGTACGCTATGACAGGCCAGACAGCTTTGTTCAGACACTGCTAAGGGACGAGCAATATAAAAGATATCCCCACCAGGAATTGAGCGAAATCCACTAACTTCTTTAAGGTCTGATTTATTTCTGAACTGTTCTACAATTTCCGTCTCAAAACCGTCAGCCTTATCCCGAAGATTTGTGGGATTGAGAGTTGCTTCTTTATAAAAGAAATCACGGTAGTCTGTTGTTTTCCGTAAAATTTCAAACACTTCTCGTGCTGAGTATCCAGGAACGGTTTGCGGCAAAAATTCAGTAGCCAATTTATCAACTAGCTCTGGATTCACTTGAGTACTGGTGTATTTACGAACAGAACTCATTGTTTGAATGAGCATGAGACCAGTGGAGCTAATATCTTGTTTAGCATTCTCCCTCAGTAGAGAAGAAAGAGTAAATCCACTCAAGCTCAGACCACATGTCAAAATTACCAGTAGCAGAATTGTAAATTTTTGTTTCAAATTTAGATTTTTAAGCATAATTTTAGATTACCTACAAGTCAAATTATTATGAACAAATATGTCTAAAGTTACTGTTTACTCTAGCATGAGCAATCAACTTTCATGTTTTCGTATAAGGGCATAGTTTAAGCAAAACTATGAAGGTATATTCAAACTTTATACTATTAGTAATTATTGAGGTTAATCAAAATGTTATCTAAGTAATTAAGTTCCAAAAAGCTACAACAGCAATTCAAATGGAATTCCTAAAAATTCGTGTTGGCTGTTCTGATACCGTGCCAAAATAAATACCAGCAATTGTCAAATATTACTAATGGTGTGGAATGCAGGAAAGTCTTTATTCGGGGGACGCTACATTATTGAAAGCCAACTAGGTGAAGGCGGAATTGGCATTACTTATCTTGCCAGAAATCAACGAAATCAACAGCGAGTGATTAAAACCCTCAAAGAAGAAATCCTGAATCACCCCGCCTGGATACTCCACCGAAACAAGTTACGGCAAGACTTTCGTGATGAAGCAGTTCGGCTGGCAGTGTGCCACCATCCTCATATAGTACAGATAGAAACCATCTTTGATGAAGGGAATTTGCCCTGCATGGTGATGGATTACATCGAAGGGGAAGACTTAGCACAGCGCTTGAGGCGAACAGGGGTGCTATCAGAGGCAGAAGCACTACTTTACATCCGGCAAATTGGCGATGCTTTGACTCTAATCCATTCTAAAGGACTGTTGCATCGGGATCTCAAACCACGCAACATCATGATCCGCATTGATAAATTAGAAGCAGTGCTGATAGACTTTGGCATCGCTAGAGAATTTATTCCTAATACAATCCAAAGGCATACCGTGTATCGTACTCCTGGTTTTGCCCCACCTGAACAATATGAATCAGAAGCGCCGCGAGGAGAATATATTGATATTTACGCCCTAGCCGCTACTTTGTATAACTTGCTTACCGCAGTTGTACCAACTAGTGCAGATGATAGACGACACAATATCAATTTAGAACCACCACAATATTTTAATCCCAACATCAGCAACAGGGTAAATCAAGCTATTATGTGCGGCATGGATCTGGAGTCAACGTATCGTCCCCAGTCTGTGCAGGAGTGGTTAGATTTATTGGGCCCTGAGACAGGGGGATATGTAACAAAAACATCATCTACCGTAGTGCTAACCCCTAAGCTGCAACCACCTGTACCGATTGTATTAGATCGACAGAACTGGAAATGCGTACAGACCCTCAAAGGTCATTCTAGTATGGTTCATGCGATCGCCATTAGCCCAGACGGACAATTTATTGCTAGTGGCAGTAATGACAAAACCATCAAACTTTGGCAAGTGAGTACTGGCAAGCTAGTGCGTCAACTGGGTCGTTGGCCTTCTAGTCATTCCAGTATGGTTCATTCGGTCGCCTTTAGCCCAATCCCAATCTCTTCAAACCTTTCTTATCAAGGCGAGTCAGGTAAATCTGCGGGACTTGCAGACCTAAATCGGGGAATCTTAGCTAGCGGCAGTTGGGATAATACAATCAAATTGTGGGATGTCAACACGGGTAAAGAAATTCGTACTCTCACTGGTCATGCTAATTGGGTAAATTCCGTTACTTTTAGTCCAGATGGCAAGTTTTTGGCTAGTGGCGGCGCTGACTGCACAATCAAACTGTGGCAGGTAAACACAGGCCTAGAAATCCAAACTTTCACAGGTCATTCCGACTCAGTTTCGTCAGTCGCTTACTCTCCGAGAACGTTTACAACCAATAGCCAGGATAGACAACTGGTGGCTAGTGGCAGTAATGATTACACCATTAAATTGTGGCAAGTATACACAGGCAGGAACATTTACACATTCACAGGCCATTCTTTCTTTGTCAACTGTATCGCCTTCAGCAAAAATGGGGAAATTATCGCCAGTGGCAGTGGTGACAACACGATTAAACTCTGGCATATAAATACAGGCAGAGAAATTCGTACTCTCACAGGTCATTCTGATTCAGTTTGGTCAGTCGCCTTTAGCCAGGATGGACAATTTCTCGCTAGTGGCAGTTGGGACAACACTATCAAACTGTGGCACATACATAGTGGCAGAGAAATCAGCACACTTACAGGGCATTCCAACTATGTTAGATGTGTCGCCTTCAGTCCCGATGGTCAAACCTTAGTTAGCGGTAGTGATGACGACACGATTAAAATTTGGCGAAGGGGGTAGTAAATAATTCGTAATTTTTCTATAAATCTACAGATAGAACTGCGATCGCCCCAAATTTGTAACAATAATGACGGCAACCGTTATTTTTGAACAAAAATAAATTATATGGGCTTTGGTATTGGTGATTTATTCTGGATCTTTCTCCTTCTGACTTCTTTGCAACCCATTTGGCAAAAACGTCAAATAGAATATCGGCGCTTGCGTGCTTTACAACAATTCCAGCAGGAACGCAAAAGTCGGGTGATTTTACTGATTCACCGTCAAGAGTCCATTAGCTTTTTGGGAATTCCCCTATCTCGCTACATTACTATCGAAGACTCAGAACAAATATTGCGAGCAATTCGCCTCACACCCCCAGAAGTGCCGATTGACTTAATTTTGCACACTCCTGGTGGTTTAGTTTTGGCTACGGAACAAATCGCCAGAGCGTTAATTCGCCACCAAGCAAAAGTCACAGTCTTTGTACCTCACTATGCTATGAGTGGCGGTACAATGCTTGCCCTCGCCTCTGATGAAATCATTATGGATGCTAACGCTGTCTTGGGCCCAGTTGATCCCCAACTGGGTAATTATCCCGCAGCCAGTATCCTGAAAGTGGTTGAAGATAAACCCATCAGTGAGATTGATGACCAAACCCTAATTATGGCCGACCTATCACGCAAAGCAATACAGCAGGTACAGCGGTTTGTACGAACTTTGCTAAAAGACAGTATACCTAAACAAAAAGTTCTGCCAGAAAATATCGAACCGATTATCGAAGCCTTGACAACTGGGCGCGTCACCCATGACTATCCCATCACTATTGAAGAAGCAACAGAAATGGGGCTGCCCGTAACCGTCGGACTGCCCCATTCTATTTACGATCTCATGGATCTGTACCCACAGCCACAAGGAGGACGACCGAGCGTGCAGTACATTCCTATGCCTTACAATGACCGCCGTCCAATTCTACCTACACCAAAGGGCAGACCCTTAGAAGAACCAAATCAGATTACTTAAGGGGCTTTGGGGTAGGAGTTTTTTCTGGCGACTAGGGTGTAGCTGTTGGTGTAGCTGTTGGTGTAGCTGTTGGTGTAGCTGTTGGCGTAGCTGTTGGCGTAGCTGTTGGCGTAGCTGTCGGTGTCGCTGTTGGCGTAGCTGTCGGTGTCGCTGTTGGCGTAGCTGTCGGTGTCGCTGTTGGCGTAGCTGTCGGTGTTGCTCTTGGTGTTGCTCTCGGTGTCCCTGTCGGTTTAGTTGTCGGTTTAGTTGTTGGTTTAGTTGTCGGCTGGCTGAAGAGTGTCTTTGCTTCTTCATTCAGCTTTTGGCGGAGTGCTAAATTAGCAATTCCAGTTTCTTGCAACTGATATTTCTTCTGATACTCCTTCACCACTTCTTCCGTGCGGGAACCATAAAAATGATCGCGCGGTAGGGGAGGATTTGGCTTCACCACTGCATTTAAATTTATGTGCAAAATTTGAACGATGTTAGCAGCAAAATTTTGGGTTTTTGGCCCTGCGATGCCATCAACTGGTTTTAGCTTATAACCAGTCTGAAATTCTCGAATTGCTTTTTTAGTTTCCTCATCTGTCAAAGCGGTGTTTGTTACTTTGACGTTATAGCCTAATCCCCGCAATACTTCACGGAATTGCTGGGGCGTATAACTTTTTTGAGGGGCTGCAAAACCTGTGTCTGCAATTACCAAACTAGCAGTCATCAGGCAAGTAACAGCAAAGGTTGCGCTTGATTTTCCAAACCCACACCACATACTTAAAAACTCCTTTGGGTCAAATCAGCAGGATCATAAACGTTAACAGCTGCATTTTAAGTTTGTTTAATAACTTTTTTCACGATTATTTAATGAATTTTGAACAAATTGTGATTTTTTTTTGTTAAATTTAGCTAGATATTTAAACAATAATTTCTGTCATCCATCAAAAGAAGTATCTTGTATTAGCAAAGATATAGCGGTTATCATTTGAAGCGAATATACCCACCCTTTTAATCCAAAACTGCGTTAGAAAATCACATCTGTGCATTGAGCGTCAACTGAAGATCAAAGGCAGTCTCTTTACCTGTGGCTGTGCTGCAATAAAAAGTATTTTCAGCTTAGGGTTGAAAAAGAGGTTTTAAAGGAGTTTTTGTTTGGGGCTGAAGTTGACACCCATAACAGATGTGTACTTCTACTGGGGCCTACTCGACTGGAAATTGCTGTAATTGGTTAGAAAGAGCAAAAAATTAATAAATGAAAAAGTTTATGTTTTAAACTACTCAATAAGTATCATATATTACAAAAAATGAGAAATATAAAATCTTCTAAGCAGCGTAATCTTTGGTTTGAAAGATTTATGGCAATTGCTGCGACAGTAAATTTAGGTTTGGTATTGTTTGATTTAAGTTACGTACCTTGGCGAGATATCTACTTGCGAAAACTTCCGCAAATTACTAAGATTTATGACCCAATCAAAGGTATTGAAAGTCATCGAGATACAAAAAGTTATCTAGAAACAGTAGACGCGTTAGAAGAACAAGTTAGGCAAACAGGGTTACAGTCGCCTCAAGTAAATAGCAGGTTAATACAAATAAGTGGTCTTAGTAGCGAGATGATTGACAGTAACCCGTTTGCGGGAGCGAATAAGAGCGGGACGCTGGAGAAAATCAAACAAAGGATGCGATCGCACATCGGTAGAGAATCTGCAA
Source organism: Nostoc sp. DedSLP03 (assembly GCF_034530815.1). Taxonomy (NCBI): domain Bacteria; kingdom Bacillati; phylum Cyanobacteriota; class Cyanophyceae; order Nostocales; family Nostocaceae; genus Nostoc; species Nostoc sp. DedSLP03. Next base: position 1,113 of record NZ_JAVRCK010000118.1, on the reverse strand, counting down.
AACAGTCTTTTGCCACTTTTTGGAGTCAGCCATATTTATCACAAAATGGCTGGCTTGAAGAAATTAATTTTTTTAACAAAAGCATTCGCCCTTTGATCGCCAGTAACTACTACCGCCAAATCGGAGAAAATGGTGATTTTATCGATCAATTCTGGATTATTGACTTACCCTTTGTGATTTTATTTGGCGTAGAATTGCTGGGGCGCACCTTCTTGCTCAGACGCCAACATCCCGGTTTTAGCTGGTTAGAAGCACTATTGTGGCGTTGGTACGATTTATTTTTACTACTGCCATTTTGGCGAGGGTTGCGAATCATACCTGTATTAATTCGCCTCGATCGAGCGCAGTTATTGAATCTGCATCCAGTGCGAAAGCAATTTAATCAGGGAATTGTTGCCAATTTTGCCGAAGAACTCACAGAAATTGTTGTGGTGAGGGTGATTAATCAGGTTCAGGGTTCAATTCAGCGGGGTGAGTTAACAAGCTGGCTTTCGCAACAAGAAAATTTACGTCCCTACATAGATATTAATAATGTGAATGAAGTGGAAGCGATCGCAGGTCTTTTGGTAAAAACAATTGTCTACCAAGTGCTACCTGATATCCAACCTGCGATCGTTGCCATTCTACGTCACAACATCGAAACCGTCTTCCATCAAGTCCCCATCTACCGCAACCTCCAGAATTTCCCTGGCATGGGACAGGCCCAAACCCAGTTAAGCGAACAACTAGCGACTCAAATCACAACTAATCTTTACAAAACTTTAGTTAGCGCTGTTGAAGACCCTGTAGGAGCAAAACTCACCAGTCAGCTAGTAGAAAGCTTCACCAAGGTATTGGGATCTCAAATCAAGGAAAAACATGTACTCTCAGAAATTCAGAGTTTACTTTTTGATTTCTTAGAGGAAATCAAACTCAACTACGTCCAGCGTTTATCCCAAGAAGACATAGACCAAATTATCGAGCAAACCCGGCAGCTACGAACACAAGTATCAGTTCCCGTAGTAGTGGATAAAGGCGCTACTCTCCCAAAAATACGGGAAGGGTAGGGAGAGCAGAGGGGCAGGGGAGAAATCAATTCAAAATTCAAAATTCAAAATTCAAAATTCAAAATTC
>NZ_JAVRCK010000117.1:0-21582 GCF_034530815.1 Nostoc sp. DedSLP03 | reverse complement strand
TACCTATCTATAAGTTTGACGTAGTTTGGCGCATCTTCATACAGAATTGGTATTATCAATACAGAATACAAGAAGGGTATTCTAACCGAAAAAGCAGATAGTGCAGCGTCTATACAGTTCAGAATGAGCAACAAAACCCAGATGTAGAGACGCGATTTATCGCGTCTTGAAAGACCAATAATCTTTAACCCAAGCTTATATTTCCAAATGTTGAGCTTTATTTAGCCTTAGAGAAATTTTGGGCTGGCTGGGAATGCTAAAGAAAGCAGTTAATTGTCCTTTTATTTGACAGTTGTGGATAACGTTCATTAGCATCATGCCCAGTTCATTCTACTACTTAGGCCTAGAAAAATGATACCTGTCCTTCCCGGTTACAACTTTGTTGAAGCTCTGCATGAAGGTGTGAATACCGTTATTTATCGCGCTTCCAAGCAGTTAGATCGAAGCCTTGCGATCGTTAAAGCTCTGAAAGCCGAGTATCCCAGCCTCGAAGAACTAACCCGACTCAGACATGAATATAAAATCTCGCAAACGTTAGTAGATATAGAAGGAATTGTCAAGTCTCTAGCTTTAGAAAATCATCATAACGGTTTAGCCCTGATTTTGGCAGACTTTGGTGCAGAATCTCTGAAAAAGTATATTAGCGATCGTCAATTATCATTAACTGAATTTCTCACCATAGCCATTCAGCTAGCATCCACTCTCACTCAACTGCATCAAGCCAAGATTATTCATAAAGATATTAAACCTGACAATATCGTTATTAACCCAAAAACCGGACAAGTTAAAATTATCGACTTCAGTATTGCATCGCAATTAGAAAAAGAAAATCAAAGTGTCAGCAATCCTAATTTGCTAGAAGGCACTCTTGCCTATATGTCACCGGAGCAAACTGGACGAATGAATCGGTCAATTGATTACCGTACTGACTTTTATTCTTTAGGCGTTACCTTTTACGAAATGCTGACAGGTTCGCTGCCCTTTAATGCAGCTGACTCTTTGGAATTTGTTCATTGCCATATTGCCAAAACACCAATAGCGCCTCAAGAGTTCAATCCCAAAATTCCTTCAGCAGTTTCTGATATTGTCATGAAGTTGTTAGCTAAAACTGCTGAAGATAGATATCAAAGTTCTCTCGGACTAAAAGCCGATTTAGAAACCTGTCTGACTCAGTTGCAGACAAATGGCGAGATTTCCCACTTTATTGTCGGTCAAGTAGATTTATACAGCCAATTTTCCATCCCGCAAAAACTCTACGGACGGGAAACAGAAGTTGCTACTTTGTTAGAAGCATTCGATCGCGTCAGTTCTGGTACTACAGAAATGATGCTAGTTTCTGGTTACTCAGGCATCGGTAAATCGTGCTTAGTTCACGAAGTTCACAAACCGATTGTGCGCCAGCGGGGTTATTTTATTTCCGGTAAATTTGACCAGTTCAAGCGGAATATTCCTTTTGCTTCCCTAATTCAAGCATTCCAAGATTTAATGCGGCAATTGCTAACAGAAACCGATGAGCAAATAGCCGTTTGGAAATCAAAACTAATAGATGCCCTTGGCTCTAACGCTCAAGTGATTATCGATGTGATTCCCGAATTAGAACGGATTATTGGCCCGCAGCTAGCAGTTCCTCAATTAGGATCGTCAGAATCACAAAACCGATTTAATCGGGTGTTTCAACAATTCATTCATGTATTTAGTCAACCCGAACATCCGCTAGTTTTGTTTCTGGATGACTTGCAGTGGGCGGATTCAGCTTCTCTCAAGCTTATCCAGTTAATTATGACTGACCCAGATAGCCAATATCTATTGCTAATTGGTGCGTATCGAGATAATGAAGTAAATGCCACTCATCCTTTTATTCAGACTTTAGAGGAGATTCAACAAACTGGTGCGATCGTAAATAACATTATCCTCCAGCTTTTGGATATCGCTCACGTCAATCAGTTAGTAGCCGATACTCTTCGTAGTGAACCTTTAAAAGTAAAGCCGTTAGCTGAGTTAGTTTTTACAAAAACCCAAGGCAACCCCTTTTTCTTAACTCAGTTACTCAAATCTCTTTATCAGGATAACTTGTTATTTTTTGACTTTAAAAGCGGTTTTTGGCAATGGAATATTGAGTTTATTCAGAGAGTTAATATAACTGATAATGTCGTTTATTTTATGGCAAATCAGATTCAAAAACTATCTGAAAAAACACAGAATGTCTTAAAACTTGCCGCTTGTATTGGAGACAAGTTTACTTTAGATATCTTAGCGATTATTAATAAAAAATCTAAGTCAGAAACAGCAGCCGATTTGTGGGAAGCTTTGCAATCAGGTTTGGTTCTACCCCTCAACAATTCCTACAAAACACCACTCGTTTTCGACTCAGACCAAATGGAAACTGAGAATAGGCGATCGCCCATTAACCAGCCCCCATCACCTATTACCTATAAGTTCTTACACGACCGAGTGCAGCAAGCGTCTTATTCTCTCATTCCAGATAATCAGAAAAAACAAACTCATTTAAAAATCGGCGAACTACTACTAATACATACCTCGGAAACGGACATTGAAGAAAACATTTTTGAAATTGTTAACCAATTAAATATTGGTGCTGAATTCATCTCTCAACAATCTCAAAAAGATAGACTGGCTCAACTCAATCTTATAGCTGGACAGAAAGCAAAAGCAGCAACAGCGTATGAATCATCTGTTAAATATTTAAATGTAGGTTTGGAACTGCTTGCAGCAGATAGTTGGCAGTGTCAGTATGACATGACACTCAATCTCTATGTAGAAACAGCAGCAGTAGAATTCCTTAACACTAATTTCGAGCGAGCAGAAATGCTTTCTGATGTAGTTTTAGCACAGGCAAAAACCCTACTCGATCGAGTTCAAGTATACGAAACAAAAATGCAGTTTTATATTGCTAAAAACCAAATGCAAGCTGCATTAAATACCGGATTGCAAGTGCTAAAAATGTTAAGGTTGCCTTTATCAGAAAAACCCCCAGCGAGATTGACTAGATTGAATTTAGGAGGAAAACGAATTGAGGATTTAATAGAATTACCAGAAATGACTGATGTTTATAAATTAGCTGCACTGCGAGTTTTGATAAATTTGATTCCTCCGGTTTATATTGCAGCTCCCGAACTTTATCCCCAGGTCGTTTTTAAAATGACCAATCTCTGTCTCAAAGATGGAAACTCTACTCTGTCAGCTTATGCGTATGTACTTTATGGAATGTTCCTATGTGGCGCTTTTGAAGACATGGATTCTGGCTATCAATTTGGTCAGCTAGGCTTAAAACTGTTAAATCAATTCAATGCTAAGGAAATGACGGCGAAAATCTATGAAACATTTAATTATTTTATCAGGCATTGGAAAGAACCAGCTATTAATACTATAGAACCGTTAATTGAGGGTGTCCAAAGAGGGCTAGAAACAGGAGATTTAGAATATGCTTCTTATTCGGCTTGTTTTTATTGCACGCATTTATTTTTTATCGGTGAAAATCTAGAAATAGCTCTTAACAAACAGGCACATTATATTGCTTTGATGCAAAGAAACAAACAAGAGTTTCAAACTATTTATGCTACAATAATCCGACAGACAGGCTTAAATTTAATTAAAAAAACGGCGGAACCATATAGATTAATTGGCGAAAGTTTTGATGAAAATAAAATGTTGCCAATTTTGATAAATAGCAATAATTATATGGCTATTTATCCTATCTATGTTTCTAAACTGATTCTGGGTTATTTATTTAAAAATTACGATCGCGCTGCTGAGAATGCCTTGTTGGCCGAAAAATACGAACAAGGCGGACAAGGGTTGATGTACAAAGCCGAACACAAATTCTACTCCTCTTTGACTCTCCTAGCCTTGTATCCCAGTGCATCACAAAGCGAGCGCCAACAATATTTCAGTCAAGTGACAGCGCAGCAGAAAAAAATGAAGCAATGGGCGTTGCATTCTCCTGCGAACTATCAGCATAAGTACGATTTAGTGGAAGCAGAAAAGGCGCGAGTATTGCAACAAGATGCTAAAGCGATCGCGTTTTACGATCGAGCCATAACTGGAGCCAGAGAACATGGATATATTCAAGAAGAAGCCCTAGCCTCGGAGCTAGCAGCAGAGTTCTATTTTGGTTGTGGCAGAGAGAAAGTTGCTAATACCTATCTCAACGATGCTTACTATGGCTATAGCCGTTGGGGAGCGATCGCCAAAGTCAAAGACTTGGAAAAAAGATATCCTCAACTATTTCGGATATCAAAGCGAGAAACCGTCAGTACAAACGTGACTCGGATAATTAGCTCTACGAGTGAAAATGCTTCAGACTCGCTGGATTTAGCAACAGTTATGAAAGCCTCTCAAGCTCTTTCTGGAGAAATAGTTCTGAGCAATTTGCTAACTAAATTAATGACAATTGTGCTAGAAAATGCTGGCGCTCAAACAGGCTACTTAATTTTAGAAAAATCAGGATACTTGCTAATAGAAGCATCAGGATCGGTAGACAAAAACGATATAACTGTGCTACAAGAAATCCCAGTATCAACCAGTCAGCAGTTACCTATTTCACTGATTAACTATGTAGCCCGAACTAAAGAAAATGTTGTCCTCAGCAATGCAACTTGTGAAGGAACATTTACCACAGATACATATATCGCTACCTATAAACCTAAATCGGTTTTATGTACACCGCTCATCCATCAAGGAAAACTTAGTGGCATTCTTTATTTAGAAAATAATCTCACCATTGGCGCATTTACATCAGATCGCTTAGAAGTATTACAACTGTTATCCTCTCAAGCGGCGATTTCCATTGAAAATGCTCGTCTTTATAAAGACTTAAAATTAGCCAACACTAACTTAGAAGCCAAAGTACAAGAGCGAACTTTAGAATTACAGGAAAAAAATGTACATCTGCAAAAAGCAGAAGAAATCGCCCAATCAGCCAACCGCGCTAAGAGTGATTTTCTTGCCAATATGAGCCATGAATTGAGAACACCGCTTAATGGCATTTTGGGTTATGCCCAAATTCTCAAGCGTGAAAAAAGTTTAACTAACTCACAAAAAGACGGTGTGAATATTATTCATCAGTGTGGCGACCACCTCTTGAACCTGATCAATGACATTTTAGACCTCTCTAAAATTGAAGCGAGAAAAATGGAACTCCATCTAACAGATTTTCATTTTTTAGAATTTCTCGAAGGCATTGCCGAAATCTGCCGTATCCGTGCCGAACAAAAAGGTATTTGCTTAATTTTTGAACAGATTACTCAACTTCCTATAGGTGTTAAAGCTGATGAAAAACGGTTGCGACAAGCTTTGATTAACTTACTGGGTAATGCAGTTAAGTTTACTGAAACTGGAGGCGTGGCTTTCAAAGTCGGCTATCACGAAGGTAGAATTCGGTTTCAGGTGGAAGATACAGGAATTGGCATGGCACCAGAGCAATTAGAAGAGATATTTTTGCCCTTCCAGCAGGTAGGAGATTGCAATCGCAAAGCAGAAGGAACGGGATTGGGACTGGCAATTACCCGCCAATTAGTTCAGATGATGGGTGGCGAAATCCAGGTGAAGAGTACTTTAGGTAAAGGAAGCATTTTCTTCTTTGATTTAGATTTACCTGAAGTTTCTCAATCCGCTGATGTTGTCAAAAAAGAGCAACGAAATATCCAAAGTTTTAAAGGCGAGAAGCGAAAAGTTATCGTGGCAGATGACAGACCAGAAAATCGGGCAATTTTGGTCAAGATGCTATCGCCTTTAGGATTTGAAATGATCGAAGCAATAGATGGTCAAGATTGTCTCAATAAGGCATTTGAATCGAATCCAGATTGTATCTTAATGGATTTGTTGATGCCTCAAATGAATGGCTTTGAAACTACCCGTCGCATTCGGCGATCGCCTGAATTAAAGAATGCGATCGTGATTGGCACTTCTGCCAGCGTTTTTGATTTCGATCTCAACAAAAGTAAGGAGGTGGGTTGCAATGATTTTCTACCTAAGCCCATCCGCATAACAGAGCTTTTAGAAAAGTTGCAGTATCATTTAAAACTGGAATGGATTTATGAAGATGGTGAAAAAGTATCTACAGAGAATAAACAAGAAAATTCTCAGAAATCATTGGTAGCTCCCTCCGCAGACGAAATTGCAATTCTGTTGAATTTAGCAATGAAAGGCGATCTCAAAGGGATTGTACAACAAGTCGATCGATTGGAAGAATTGGATGTGAAATATGCGCCTTTTTCTTTAGAGTTGCGTCAATTAGCTAAAGGTTTTCAAGTTAAAAAAATCCGTGAATTCTTAAAAAATATAGGAGTAAATTAATGAGTCTTTCCAACATCGAAAATGGCATTATCTTAATCGTTGATGACAACCCGACAAATTTAGGAGTGTTATTCGATTTCTTGGCTGATTCTGGCTTCCAAGTTTTAGTAGCGCAGGATGGTGAGGATGCAATTGAACAGATCGAATATGCTCTCCCCGATCTAATTTTGTTAGATGTACTCATGCCTGGTATGGATGGGTTTGAAACTTGCCAGCATTTGAAAGCTCAAGAATCAATTAAAGACATCCCCGTAATTTTTATGACGGCGCTTTCTGAGACGGTGGATAAGGTCAGAGGGTTGAATCTTGGGGCGGTGGATTATATCACTAAGCCGCTTCAGCATGAAGAGGTTTTAGCCCGTGTCAAAATCCATTTAAGCATCCGAAACCTGACTAAGAGATTGCAAGAACAAAATGTGCATCTAGAGCAAGAGATTCAAGAACGAACTAAAGCAGAGAACGCCCTCTTAAAACTGACATCTGAGTTAGAAGAACGCGTAAAAGAAAGGACGGCTGCACTTTTTCAATCTAATCAGCTGCTGCAACAGGAAATCCAAGAGCGAATTTGTACAGAACAAGCATTGCAGGAATCAGAAGCACGCTATCGAGAACAAGCCAATCGGCTAGAACTTGCCTTTCGCCAACTTCAAGAAACTCAAAGCCAACTGGTTCATAGTGAAAAAATGTCCAGTCTGGGGCAATTAGTGGCGGGTATTGCCCATGAAATTAACAATCCCATCAACTTTATCTATGGGAATCTGACTCACGCCTATCAATATACCCAAGACTTGCTCGACCTCTTGAACCTCTATGCTAAGTACACTCCCTTACCGCAACCTGAAATTCAGAAGCTGACTGAGGCGATAGATTTAGAATTTCTGAGTGAAGACCTGCCTAAATTGCTGAGTTCGATGAAGGTTGGGGCTGACCGCATCCGCGAAATTATTCACTCGTTACGGATTTTTTCTCGCGTCGATGAAGCCCAAATGAAGCCAGTGGATATTCATGCTGGGTTAGATAGCACGCTGCTGATTTTGCACAATCGCTTTAAAACCAGTTCTAACCAACTAGGGATTCAACTCGTTAAAGAGTATGGCGACCTACCCCTGGTGGAATGTTATCCAGGACAACTCAACCAAGTGTTTATGAATCTATTGGCGAATGCAATTGATGCTTTGGAGGAGTATGATAAAGAGCGATCGCCCCAGGAAATTTACTTTTGCCGCAGCACGATTCGGATTCGCACCGAAGTAACTGACAATAATTTTGTGACTATTAGGATTGGCGATACTGGCCCCGGCATGACAGAGGAAGTACGCGATCGCTTATTTGACCCTTTCTTTACAACAAAACCCGTAGGTAGAGGAACGGGTTTAGGCTTGTCGATTAGCCAGGAAATAGTTGTGTCCAAACATGGTGGTCAAATAACGTGTATTTCAGCACCTGGTCAGGGAACAGAGTTTATGATTAAAATTCCGATGCGATCGCACCCTTTAGAATTGACTTTGGCTGCACCTTCCTATTTTGGCTAAACCAAAAACTTTTGAAGACGCTGATATGAACATTTTAATGCTATCTTCCACCTTTCCTTACCCAGCAACGCGTGGAGGAACCCAAGTTAGGACATTTAATTTACTCAAGTACTTGAGTCAACGTCATACTGTCACCCTCGTGACTCAACGCGAAAGTGATGTTACAGACCCAGAAATAGCAGGATTACGCGATTGTGTGGATCGTCTAGCTATTTTTGAACGCCCGCCAGATTCTCAAACCACCGGAATATTGCAGAAAATACAGCGATTTGGCAGATTTTTGCAGCAGGGAACACCGCCAAGTGTACTTAATCGCTACTCAGTTGAGATGCAAACATGGGTTAATAACTGGGTGGAAGCGGGAAAATGTGATGTAATTACTTGCGAACATAGCGTCAATGAGATTTATGTGCAGCCACATTTTCAGAAACAGCTAAAAACCATTGTTAATGTTCATAGTTCTGTTTACGCTACCTGTCAGAACCAATTAGCAACAGGCATTTCAGAAAATTCACTCAGAGACAAAATTAATCTGCCACTTTTGCGGCGTTATGAGCAAAACTACTGCACTAAATTTTCGGCAATTGTGGCGACAACAGCAGAAGATAAAATTCAACTACAAGAATTTAACCCCAACAGTGAAATTACAGTTATTCCCAATGGCGTAGATTTAGTTTCTTTCCCCAAGCGTACCACCGATCCCGGAGGACATCGCCTAATTTTTATTGGTGCAATGGATAATTTAGCAAATATTGATGCTGTTTGCTTTTTCAGCAATGAAGTTTTGCCAGAAATCCAAAAATTGTATCCCGATACTACTTTCGATATTGTCGGTTCTCACCCAGTGGCAGAAGTTTTGGCACTTGATAAAAAACCAGGAATTAATGTGCTGGGGCGTGTACCTTCGATGGCAGAATATTTACATCAAGCCACCATCTGCGTTGTACCGATGCGGACTGGGTTTGGTATTAAAAATAAAACTTTAGAAGCAATGGCAGCTGGTATACCTGTAGTAGCCAGCGATCGCGGCTTAGAAGGATTAGCTGTAGATGCTGCTAGTCATCCATTACGGGCATTACGAGCCAATAAACCCGCAGAGTACGTCACCGCGATTAGTCAACTATTCGATCGTCCACATCTGCGTTCAGAATTGTCTCACAACGGCAGACAATTGGTAGAAACAGAATTCACTTGGGATATTGCTGGTAAAAGCTATGAACAAGTTTGTCTTGCCAGAAGTAATACTAATCCGTAATTTGTAATGACCGAACAATTTTAGATTTTAGATTTTGGATTAAAATGAAAAGCCGCAACTTGGGTTAATAACTAGCTACCCTCGACTAAGACTTTCGTCATAACCCTATATCAGCTATCGCACCACTGTAACTGGTGTTCCCATATTAACCTGATAGAATAATTCTCTAACATCGTTGTTGTACATCCGAATACAACCGTGTGAGGCAGCCTTACCTACTGAATCAGGATTAGGGGTACCGTGAAAGCCAACCCAATTTTTACCGTTTGTCCAAAATCCAATCCAGTATTTGCCAAGTGGGTTTTCAGGGTCTCCTCCTGGGATAGCTTTACCTGTAAAAGGGTTTATCCAAGTAGGATTTTCTAACATTGTACGCACTCGGAAATTACCAATTGGGGTTTCCCAGTCTTGGCGACCTACTGCTATAGGATAACTTTTAATTCGGTTTTTTCCTCGATATAGGGTTACTCTACGGTTGCGAAGGCTGATCTCTAGGTGAAGAGGTTGAATAATTAAGTTATTATTAATATTAGCTGTTTGAGAAACTAAATTGTTGGTTGAAGTATGAGAAGTAACTCTTAATTCAGAAGCTAAAGACATAGCCGGATTAAAATTTAATCCAGATGCACAAATAAAAATAACTAATTTATCTAATTGTTTGAACATTTTCCAATTTTAAATTCTGTATATCAATATTTTAGTACCAAATTAATTATCAATTGTTTAATTTTTGAGCTTATTATAGTCTGTAGTTATTTGAGAAATCATTCGGATGAACAGAATAGTCTAGCATTAGATATATAATTTTGTGAGGAAGGTAAAATAAAATTGTCAAAAGTAGTTGCAGTAGAAATCGACTCAACTGACAGAGCATTTCATCTTTTCTACTGCATTTACTGTTGATAACAGTCATGATTTGAAATCATCTAAGTAGAGGAAGCAAGCTTAACAAGCTATCTAGCCTGTATCCTATAGCGTTAAGAAATTACCAGAGCGCTCTGACACCTCCACCAGTGTTTTGTCCACCTGTAGTGTTGTTACCTCCTGTATTGTCCTGGGTTCCACTAGTGCCATTATTTGGATACTGCTGCGTTCCGGTAGTACCATTATTTGTCCCACTAGTGCCATTATTTGGATACTGCTGCGTTCCGGTAGTACCATTATTTGTCCCACTAGTGCCGTTATTTGGATACTGCTGCGTTCCGGTAGTACCATTATTTGTCCCACTAGTGCCGTTATTTGGATACTGCTGTGTTCCACTAGTACCAGTTCCACTACCACTAGTGCCATTATTTGGATACTGCTGCGTTCCGGTGGTAGAATCACCTCCTGTAGATTGCCCTGCTTGAGAGTACAATCTATCGCCTATGGGGGCTTGACTAGTTTCCAAATTTCTAGAGATGGGTTGAGGCAGAGCGTATACTGGAAGACTTATTAAAGCACCAGTACTAGCGACTCCCACGAGGCTAGCAAGCATTTTGAGCAAATTTTTACTGTGGTTTAAGTTCATTGGTATCTCCTGAGCCTGAGTTTGAAGTTAAATGGTTCTTATGCTACTAAGCAATTTGTTGAAATATAGAAAAAGTTTTTCTATTTCTCAACTCCAAGCAAGGCTCTAAATCAAAAGTTTTGAGCCGATAAGTTGTTATTTAATTAACTAAGTTAGTTGAATTAATTTTCTTAACCTTCTGCCTAAAGTATGGTCTGGTATTAAATTAATTTGTGATGTCCTAGACAGTATTTTTTAATTAATTATTCATTAATCTATTTCTTTAGATATATGTTTAATATACTAGTTGTTTACTAAAAAACAATGTTTTAAATTTCATATAGCGTTTCCTAATCTAGCGAGGCTTAACCTCTCTCTTTGGTAAAGCTATCCATTACCCGATCGTGAGTTTTTTATTTTTACTAAAGAGTTATATATTTTAAAATAAGCTAATTCATATTTTCCGATAAGATCGGATTTGTTTTGTTTATAATTTCATCAAGTTTGACAGTTATCGAAAAAGGCAGAGGGCAGAATGAATAATGTCTTCTGCTCTCTGCCTCATGCCTTCTTCAATTAGATAACTTGAGAATCCTTTTGATTTTTTATTAGTAAATAAAATGCGTTTGCCCTGCCACTAACTCTAGATAAATTGTTATTGTTGTTTATTGTCTTTTTGAAACAAATGTGCGGAGACGTTGTAATACAACGCCTCTACATCAGCCGTGCAAATTATCTTATCTAAATCGGATTGGTTTTTAGTTAACTGGTGAATAAACACGTCAATTATTGTCAAATCTAGTCGAACAACCTAACACAAGTAATTTTTTCTGCTTACGCTTCTTCTTATTTTTGAGAGTAATCAAATAATTATCAACGTAGCGAAAAGCAGCTGCACCGTCGTAATCAGCAATGGCTATAGCTTGCAAGAAAACCTTTGAGGGAATTTCAAACCCTAAATATTTTTCCGTTAAGATTAATAAATCTTCATCTGTGGCAGGAAAGGTGGTTTCTTCTGTATCTTCAGAATCAGAAAATATATCATCAATTAATGCTTTATACACTTTGTACCTCCCCAAAAGCATAAGATGCAAAGCCTGTAATGAAATTTAGCTGCTGATCGCGAGTTTGTAAGTTAACTGGGAGTTCAGTACCAGCACATCCGATTTCCCGTAAAATTTCCAAACAATAAGCACCGAGTTGAGTGTATGGAGCTTGCTCTAATTCTTGAGCTACTTCTAGAGCCATCTCCAGATTGACTTGGATAACCGTCTTTACAGGGTTGGTCATAAATCCGCCCTCATAAACTGGATGCTCTAAGTTTTGATCGCAAACACAAATAGCGTAACGGTGTTTTTGCGGAATTTATGAAGAGGGAAAATTAAAGTATCAGCGCATTTGCGGTAATGTACCCAAAATTATGCAAACCAGACCCAGAGTAGGCAATTTCTATCTAAGTGCGATCGCCTGCCATAATACGTATAAATATCTACAAATATTCCCAGCTTATTGCCAATATACTTACTTTTTGTGGGGTAAGCCACAAAACCCACCCCACAATATCGGATAATTTATTTGTTATAAATCTCTGATATCTAGTCTTGCACAGTAGTTCAACAACAGAGGCAAGAGTCAGTGTTTCGACTCGACCTCCTGCCTTCTTCAGGCTTTGACCTTAGCTTTAGACCAGACACCATTTTCATCTTCTTCGTATTGTTGGTGAATAGTCTCCCAAGCAGCTTGTTCGGCTGTGAACTCGTCACTTTTTTCATTGAGTACAGCATTATATCGTTCAATGAATGTACTCTGAGCTTCATTAGAAAGATGAGCGCGAACTTCAGGAGACAAGTCTGCTGGACTGTTACACTGTCCAGAACAAGAACGATCCAGAGTTTTCTCAATCGTGTTAATTTCTTCGCCACCAGCACTTTCGAGCAGCAATTGAAATTCGCCAGTGCGATCACTCGGAACTTCTGCCATCACGAAAAATTCGCCAGCTTGTAAGCGAGTTTGGTAGATAGCCGCTTTATCTTCTGGCATTCCCAAAGTAGTCAGAACCGATACTAGACCGGCACCTGCACTACCTGCGATCGCTCCACTAGCAGCCCCCAATAGCACTGCACTAATAGGCCCTGCTGACACAATTGGGCCGACAAAGGGAATAAACAATAAGCCTACACCCGTAAGCAAGCTGAGAAAGGAACCAAACAAAGAACCAAAAACTGCTCCTGTTCTCAAACCTCCTACTATCACATCTTTTTTACTAATGAAGCCTGCAATTCTCGTTTCCGACTGGAAATTTCTGCCCATGACCGAAATACGATCTCTAGGCACACCCCTGTCTAGTAAACGTCGAATCACATCATCAATTTGCTTCTGTTCTTTAAATACAGCAGAAATAGTACGTTCTGCTTTGTATACTTCTGACACTTAAAAACTCCTTGTCTTATGTTGTTTTGGCAATGAAGATGACCAATCAATTTTTATATTATTAGATTGATTGCACCGATCGGGATGAGCCACTGCACTAGACAGATTCCCCAGCATACATAAATGAACCAGCCGCTTAGGCGGAATTTCCGACTTGAGCGGACTGGCGTTAAGTGGGATTGGCGCATGAACCAATTTTCAATTCCCAATTTGGCAAGGTGAATGAGTAGATCCAGGCAGATTAATTCTTTCACATCAATTGAGGGAGGAATCGAGCCTCCCTCAATTGATTTCACATACAGCCTTCCTGAACTCAGATGTTATGAGCTATACACCTACGGGAGTCTTAGTATCAGCTGTTGGCTGTCTGCCATCTGCATCTAGTGCCTCGCCTTCAATAAATGAACGCAGCATCCAAGCTATCTCTTCATGCTGTTCGAGTAGTCCAGTCAAAAAGTCGGCAGTTCCTTGATCGTGGAACTTTTCACCAGACTGATCTACATGGTCTCTTAAATTACGAATAACCTGCTCGTGATCGTCCACTAAATTAGCTACCATACCTGTTGCACTGGGCACATTACCACCATGTTCTTTGAGGGTAGCAAGCTTGAGAAATCCTTCCAATGTACCAACTGGATAACCGCCCAAAGCGCGAACCCGCTCTGCCAAAGCATCAATATTTAGAGTCAGCGTTTGGTAGTGTTCTTCCCAAAGCTGGTGCAAAGAGCGGAACTGAGGGCCAACGACATCCCAGTGATACTTTTTGGTTTTCACCAGCAGTAAATAGGCATCTGCTAAATCCTGATTCAACAGATTAATTACACCTTGACGCTGTTCGTCTGTCAGACCAATGTTTATCGCACGCATTATTTTCCATCCCTAAGCAAACTTATTTATTAACTTGCCAAATTTTCCACATCATCCACATCAACCAAAGGAAACATTATGAGTTTAGATTAATTCTTACATTCCATAGTTATATCTATGCCTTAATAGGTAGTACTATTCAGTCTGTAGTCTATAGATAATTCATCAATTAGCTACATTTCCTTGTTTTTGAGCGGCTAAAAAAACAGAGATATTAATATAAGTAAGAAACTACCAACTAAAAAAATATACAACTTTTATTGTGGGGTGGGCGTCTCGCCCGCCCGTAGAAAGGGGCGGACAAGATGTCCACCCCACAAAACTGGATAATTTATTTCTTGGTAATCCCTAAGTAGTAATGGGTGATTGCTTTGACACAATCACCCATTACTAACAAAAAATTACCAAGATATTAACTCTGTTATTTACCTGTAATTTTGTCAAATAATTTATTTGCTTTTTCTTCAATAGTTCTTGCACCCTGAGAATTTTCAGGACTCTTTTGCTTGTCAACATCAGCCGCTCCCTGAACCTCATTGAGTCCTTGATTAGCCTCTTTTTGAGTCTTTTCCAATCCTATTGGTGGTTCTTTAGCGGCTTCGTCAGTTTTGCGCTGAATATCAAGCAGTTGTGTAGTAGCTTCAGTAGGGTCACTTGGGTCGGTACCAATTGCAAAAGCAGGAAAAGCATTAGAGAATAATACTAGAGCGCAAGTAAAAGCTACTACTAGAAAACGTACTGGACGAAAAATAGATAAGACAGAAGTAATCATCTTCATTTGAAATCCTCGATAACAGCTTTAACAACGCAGAACTTTTACTGAAAGAGCGAGAGCATATACCTTTACTTAACTCAGCAATTTTAAGCAATAATAAAACTGGCAAGCTCCGCTTCAATTTAGAAGTTCTTGGAAAACGAACCTGACGAAGAGATTTTGTGTATTTTTGCATCGAATTATTAAGGGATAATAAGCAAATCCCACCTTAATTCTTTAGCAAAATTATTAGATTTCATAATTGAAATCCTTCATTTCAGTTCCCTGTTTACACTTTTACTGTGAAAAAGCTAGGGTATGCATCAATCTCTAGAATTAATTTTACTACATCTTTAGTTAGAATAAAATCATTCTCTAGGTATATCGACTTAATCTAGTTTTTTCAACTAAGGCTATACTATTTATCTTCAGTTAGCTGGACTTTATCAAATTAAAGGAATTGCAGGAATATGCACTTTACAGGACATTTGTAAAGTATTAATTTATATAATTATATAAAGACTCTGCTTAATCCCTTCTAATAAATAAATAAAAGGAGAAAAATAAATCTTTTTTTTAAACTTGATAAGTCTGCCTTATAACTTCTTCTATTGAATTTACGTGATGAAACATTTCTATTAATTCATGGGATCTTGTTTTCCGTTTTTCCAGCAGCACTTTTAAGGGCGTTAAATAATGAACATCTGGGTCATCTCCTAAAGCAACTTCGGCTGCTTGGAAGATTTTTGTCGCATTTTCAAAAATATCTTCGTTTTCAAACGCTTCTTTTGCAGAAAGTTGGTGTAACGCTGCATCGGGTACAGTTGCTCTACCCAGTAAGGTTTTATCTAACACCAAACCTTTCAATAATACTAGCAAAGCCGCATAGATGAAAAAATTATCACAACTATCACAAGCCTTAAATTCGATGCGTCCCACTTCCGCCGGAATGCGAGCAATTTTTGTTAAGGCGGGTATGCTATTAATAAGTTGTTCTTCTTTTTGAACAAAAACCAGAGTAGCCGGTCTTTTTCCAGTTCTGATAAATGTTCGTACCGATAGTCCATCCCATAAACCTCCATTATAAAAGGGAGAGCTATAACTAAAAGGAACGATATAGGGGCTGTAATAAGTTAACTTTCTACCAATATCAATTACATCTTCAGTTGACAAATCTGCCACGGAAATATTTAAATCTGGCCCATAAGATACCATGTGAATATTAGCAGTTTGTTCGTCAGGATAAGCTTCTAGCTGTTTAATTTCATAATTGTTTAATGGGGGTTGAGGCTCAAAAGCTGGATTGTAGGGATTAAAACTCACCAAAACTGGTGATAAGCCAAAGTCAGCAGCAACCTGACGTAGCAAGTTAAAACTTTCTGATAATTCAGTAATAGCGCCTAGAATATTAGAATGGATAGTTGTTCTAATTTCAATACCTTTAACATGACAGTCTATAACTTCATCAGAATCCGCAAATCTTTCAAATCCTTCAATGTACCATCTCTTCATCTTAATACCGGCATCGCCAACGCGGAGTTGAGGATAATCACTGGGGTATGTAGGTAGCCTTGCAATAATTTGATTGAAATCAGCAAATTTTGTGTGGGAGAAATCAGCAAATTTTCCCTCATTATTCAAAAACGCGACTTCATGTTCAATGCCAAAGAAAAACATTATATACCTTAATTTTTTAGAGTTAACCTAATTTCACTAATGCCAAGCGATCGCAATTCTATAGAAAAGCAAGTAACATCAGTAAACGATTCATTAGAGAAAAGCGTCGGCGATATTTAGCTAGCAGGTTCGCATACTTAGAAAACTCCATAATTCTGTGGCGCAAATTACAGTCTTGAACCTGATAAATATTTGAGATACTCCAATCGAATTCACTTTAAGTATAAAAATTCTCAATAATGGTACAAATGAATTTTACCTTAAGACCGACTATTGCAATTTGAAAACTTCTCTGATTTATTTTTATTTCTGTGCTGCTTCCACTATCTTCATAGTCACTGGTTAGGGTAGCGTAGTAGTGACTGAGGAAAGCTTGAGACATAGAGTTTATGACAAGTACCGTTCAATCCCCCTACAGCAGCGAACAGATTGCCGCTTGGTTGCGTGGACTGCTTACTATTGCTTGGGCTGATGGTAATTTTGACGACCAAGAACAGGAATTAATTGCCAGCATCACCGAAAATGAATTAGCTCCTAAGATTAAATTTGACTCATTAGAGGTAATTACGCCAGAGGAATTAGCCGCAGCGTTGGGTAAAGGGACACCATCTGCCGAAAATTTCTTAAGGACAGCGATAATGGTAGCGATCGCAGATGGTACTTATTCTCCCAGCGAAGATGAGGTTCTGCAACAGTTCTGTCAAGCTTTGGAACAGCCACAGAAGTTACTCGAAGCCCTTCGCCACACTCTGGAATACCCACAGCAAATTATCCCCACTATCGCCAGCACTGGGCTGACAAAGCGTCAAATCAATGCCCTACGCCCTCTGCAAAACTGGCTTGATGGGCTAGATATCCAAGACCCAAGAGTAGCCCGCTTTCTGTGTAAAATGATTCCCGCCCAGTGTCCCTTTGAACGGGATGTCACCCTATTTGGACGCAAGATAGTGCATATTCCACCGATGTGTAAAATTAACCCCTTATATGAGCAACTGGTAGGCTTACGTTTCCGCGCCCTCTCCTATTTAGCAGATAAATGCGGTGAAGATGTATCGCCATATATTTGAGTAGGGGAGTAGGGGAGCAGGGGACAAATCAATTCAAAATTCAAAATTCAAAATTCAAACATTTTTGAACTTCTGCCTCCTGCCTTCTGCCTCCTCTTTCCCAATGCCCAATGCCCAATGCCCAATAAATAGTTTTGTAGTTGAGTGAAAAATCTAACTCTGCTTTTGGGAATACTTAATTTATTCACCTGACTAATTTAGAACTCAGGCATTATCAATATGAAAGGGATTAAACCATCTCTATATTTTGTACCCTTTTCCTTACCTTTGTATTTGCTTTCTGCTTTAACAGCACAGGTACAAGCTCAGTCGTACCATGCCAATAAAACTTGGCAAATTAGTCAAACATTTAAACCACCACAGCGGGGAAAACTTCCCGCAAGTGCTGGTGGTTCTACGCGTGGTAGTTCTTGCCTAAAAGGCAAACAACTAATAACTCCCTTAATACCTCCAGATAAATTAGGGCTGACATTTGCTCAACATCCAACATTTTTCTGGTATATACCTCCATCTCAACTCAAAACAGCCAAGTTTCTGCTCTTGACTGAAGACCAGAACGTATTTTATGAAACCTCTTTTACACTTCCAAATAAATCGGGAATTATTAGCTTTAAACCTCCTGACAGTGCCCCTGCACTCGCTGTAGGTAAAACTTATCATTGGTATCTAACAATTATTTGTGATAATCAAGACAATAGTGAAAATCCGACTGTAGATGGTTGGGTGGAACGCACTCAACCAGGAGCAACTTTGTCAGAGGCGTTAGCAAAGGCGAATTTGTACAAGTTGCCCACTATCTATGCAGAAGCTGGGATTTGGCATGAAGCGCTGACTAGTTTGGTGCAGCTACGCCGGACTGAGCCGAATAATTTCAAAGCGAGGTTGGATTGGAAACAATTTTTTAAGTCTGTAGGTTTGAGTGCGATCGCTTCCGAACCATTGATTGATTGTTGCACATTTACGAAACAAGGGCACGGGGCATTGGGCAGAGGGCATTAAGCTGAGGAAAAATTCTTAACTCTTAACTCTTAACTCCTAACTCCTAACTCAGCACTCAGCACTCAGCATTAAATATTATGTGGACAAAGCTGAAACCGCACATTTGGCAATGGCGGGGTGTTTTACTTGCTGTTCCCAATATTACAGCCCTGGTGATTGCAATACGCTTGACTGGATTACTGCAATTGTTGGAATTGGCAGCACTAGATCAATTTTTTCTCCTTCGTCCAAGAGAATCGGCTGATACCCGCATTGTCATAGTTGAGATTAATGAGGCAGATGTCCGCAAGCAGGGACAGTGGCCTATGCCTGATGGAAAACTTGCTAGTTTGTTAGAAAAAATCAAACAGCAAAAACCCAGAGCGATTGGTTTAGATATTTATCGTGATTTACCCGTAAATCCCGGTCATCAAGACGTACTTAAGGTGTTTAAGTCTACTCCTAATTTGATTGGAGTCCAAAAAGTCTCTGATACTATTGATAGTTCGGCGGTTGATTCATCTCCAGAACTGAAGAAACTTAATCAAATTGGGTCGAATGATTTACCCATAGATGGAGATGGCAAAATTCGACGAGCATTATTGTACGTAAACTTAAATAATGACGAGATTCTGGAAAGTTTTGGGTTAAAACTGGCATTGTTGTACTTAAAACCTGAAGGTATTACTGCCAAGCCATCGGCAACTAACTCTAATTACTTGCAGTTAAATCGGGGTATTTTCCCGATTTTTGAAGCTAATGATGGAGGTTATGTCCGAGCTGATGCCGGAAGCTATCAAGTGCTGTTGAATTACCGAGGACGGATACAGCAGTTTACTAAAGTTTCTCTTACTCAAGTGCAAGATAATCTCATCCCACGAGATTTAATGCGAAATAAGGTGGTATTAATTGGTGCTACTGCTGAGAGTTTGAAGGATCTATTCTATACGCCTTACAGCAGTAATGTATTGACTGACCCAGAACGAATGGCGGGTGTGACAATTCATGCTAATTTGATTAGTCAAATTTTAAGTACGGCGATGGAAGGCCGTCCATTGATTAAGTGTTTACCTGAGCCCCTAGAATGGCTATCAATTTTAATTTGGTCAATTATTGGTGCTAGCTTGTGTTGGCTGCAACGCCATAGTAGCAATCAGAAAACCTTGATGACTCTTAGTGTTTGTCTTGCGAGTGGGGGTTTAATTGGTGGCAGCTTTTTGGCGTTTTGGGCTGGTTGGTGGATTCCGGTTATACCTTCATTGCTAGCCTTTGGCGGTTCTGCGATCGCACTTACTCAGTATATTGCCCAAAGTGCTACCGAGATGCGAAAAACCCTCGGCCGCTATCTAACTGATGAAATTGTCGCCAATATCCTCGAAACTCCTTCTGGGTTAAAGCTGGGAGGAGAACGCCGAAAAGTTACGGTTCTTGTATCTGATTTAAGAGGATTCTCGGCTATTTCCGAACAATTGCCCCCAGAAGAAGTAGTAAAGATTTTGAATCTTTATTTGGGAACAATGACAGATGTAATCAACCAGTATAAAGGCACGATTAATGAGTTTATGGGTGATGGGATTTTTGTGATTTTTGGTGCGCCAATTAGTCGCAAAGATGATTCTGAACGAGCGATCGCTTGTGCGATTGCGATGCAATTAGCAATGCAGCAAGTGAATGAACAAAATCAGCAAATGAATTTTCCAATTCTCGAAATGGGAATCGGTATTAATACAGGCGAAGCCGTAGCGGGAAATGTTGGTTCTCAAAAACGCGCTCAATATACAGTTATTGGCAGTCATGTTAATTTGGCTGCTCGAATTGAATCTTATACAGTGGGAGGACAAATTTTAATTTCCGAAAATACCTGTAAGGATGCCAATATTGACTTACAAATTGCTGGGCAATTACAAATAGAACCCAAAGGTATAAAACACCCTGTGACAATTTGTGAAATTCGTGGCATTGGTGGTAAATATAATTTATTCTTGCCTAAATACGATGAGAAAACGATCCTTCTTACTCAAAAAATACCTGTAAAATACTCCATTTTGCAGGGAAAACATGCAGTTGGAACAGTATTTATGGGGGAATTGATTAGCCTCTCAGAAAAAGGAGCGCAGCTGCGATCGCCACATTCTTTAGAACTATTGAGTAATCTCAAACTCCAGTTATTGATTGAGGCAGAAATGGCTACAGAAGAAGATATCTATGCCAAGGTGATCGAACAGTCTAATGTTGACGAGCATCTTTTTCTGCTTCGGTTTACAGCAGTTCCCCCAAAAGCTGACGCAATTCTCAATGCACTGCGTCAGCGAGGGTGAGATTAAAGCATCAATCTTGAAATGGTAACAAATGGAGGTGTATGTAAATAGGGTAAACCGAAAAAGTAAGTAGTTTAGCTTTTTCTAAAACAGTAACAATTGTTGCTGATACAACCAAGCGATCGCGGTAATATTTTGGACTTAAGCCCGATCCAACTCCAATAACTCATAATTTTCAACGAATTATTAATTATTCGTAATTTCTGCTATGTAGCAACTCACTTGAGTTCTGGAGTTCAAAATATGATTTCTTCTAAAACTGAGATTCAATTACATCCTAAGAACAAATGACAAACGGAAACAAATTTCAAAGATTAGTAGAACTTGCAAATGATTATGGAATTATTTGCGAACCAACACCTGAAGAATGTTTGATTGCATCCTTGCCTGGAGACGACGATTTCTTATTAGCTT
Organism: Nostoc sp. DedSLP03; assembly: GCF_034530815.1. Classification (NCBI taxonomy): domain Bacteria; kingdom Bacillati; phylum Cyanobacteriota; class Cyanophyceae; order Nostocales; family Nostocaceae; genus Nostoc; species Nostoc sp. DedSLP03. The sequence continues at coordinate 486 of NZ_JAVRCK010000117.1, read as the reverse complement.
TTACTTGGTCTGGTACAGTTGAGGGAGAGCCGCCAGAGCATGAATTAATCGCAGTTAGCGTACAAGATATAGTCAAAGAAGTTACCGTTGCAGCTTGGCAGATTCCTTTTTATTTATTCGGAAACGTTTTAAGGCAAGCTCAGATGCTTGTCGCTGCCCACAAAGATTTTTTTAGCTAAGAGATAAGCCATATCTCAAAACTGCTATCCCTGTCAACTGTCTGTGACAGGGATTTTTCTTTTAACTACTGCTTTAAAGATTTATTTTATAAATCTGTTGAAAGCTTAAAAAGATCGCTCGAAGTGTACCTGATTATAATGCGATCGTGCGGTTGTAAAAATCTGAATCAAGTCTCATTTTTCAGCTTTAACATTTTCATCAAGACTACCGCAGAGATGAGCATCTCTGCGGTAGTTTTAAGTTAATGCCTATTAGGCGTTGCATAATAGAGGGATGAATCCAGCATAAGTACTATGCAATGTTTAT
>NZ_JAVRCK010000116.1:0-21985 GCF_034530815.1 Nostoc sp. DedSLP03 | reverse complement strand
CTTTCATCTTCTTACTTCTCCCGCCTTTTTTCCTAATTCACATTAGGCGTAAATTGTTAATCACATCTTGGATACTCAGACAACGAGCGATCGCAAACATGAAACGCCGATAACATCAGATTTAAAACTGGACTGGCTAAAACTATTATTTTGACGATACGTTTTAATCTTAGTCGCGCCCTGCTACGATTATTTTTTCTGCTAAACCACCCGGATTAGAAAACATCACTTCATGACTTCCTGGCATTTGTACGAACCGAAATAACCCTAAGCGATTAGACATTCTCGGATGCCAACCCCACTCGCCTTGAGGAAGTGAGTTATCTTCCGTACAGTAAAGGTAACTCTTGGGAATGGGCAGCGAGTAAAACTGTTTTAAGTCTAATTTGTCAATGGATGGTTGGTAGGGTTCGGATGACAATTGTACGTAACTAGATTTAGCCAGTTCGAGATCGGCATCATTGATAAATGCCTCACACCAGAGATCGAAAGGCATCGTCATCGTGTTATCGTCTGATTCTTTCGCTAGTCTATCTATTAACTGTTGCAGATGCGGTGGCAGGTTATCTCTGAGGCTCTCACCATCATTCAAGACAAAGGCATCGAAGAAGATTAACCGTCTAATGCGTTGCCTTTGGCCGGCGAAGCCATCGCCAATCGCTTCGGCAACTTTCGCAATAATTGTTCCGCCGAAACTATGTCCTAATAGGACGATATCCGTTAAGTCTTTGCTAACAATATAATTAACGATCGATTGGGTACATCGAGCATGGTTAACATTTTTATTCACCCCTTTACCATGTCCGGCGATCGTGGGGGCAAAAGCCAGATGTCCTTTAGTTTCTAGATGGTCAATAACTGCTTTCCAAGCAGAACCATCATGCCATGAACCGTGAACCAAGACAAAAGTTAACATTGAAGAACTCCTATACTTAGTTGCGCTCAATTAGTGTGTTTGAGGGCAAGCTCGGATCGAGTGCCTTACGCGCACTTTCAACGCCTACAACGGGTAACTTACTAGGATCGAGCAAGCCAAGTTGAACTAATACACTCGCCTGATCCCAGTAGATATGCTCGTGAGCTAGCTTATCGTCACGAAACTGAACGATCGCTACCATTGCCACTTCAACCGGTTTAAGAGTCGGAGCAATACCAGGTAGCATCCAGTCCATTCGGACGGTATGAGTGAACTTCAGCACCATTTCATCGACGAGCCGATCGGTTCCGATCGTGCGCGAAATCAGGGTCAGTGCCGTGTCTGGCGGCATCTGTGAAATGAAGCATTTGGAATAAAACTCGCGCAGTGCTGGTTTCCCCACTCCCCCAGTCATCACCGGAATGTCGTTCACGTAAGCATCCTCAACCATCGTGGCGAGTGTATCTTCAGTGTTGTGAGCCTCAAACTCATACCGCAGATGTTCTTCCCATAGTTCTTGCAAAACCTGCTGAGCTGGTGTCAGATTGGGGGTTGGCTGTAAAGAAGCCTGTTCGTTTATAGTTTGCTGTTTGTCCATGATTGAATTCTCCTACTTGTTCAGATACTCTTCTGACTCTAGAAACTCAAACTAAAACTAATTGAAGCAAATATTGAGGATAGCCTACCAGCTTTGTACTGATTTTTGCGACACTTTCAATGGCAGGCTGTACTTGACTGCTCTAGCAATATCAAGCTGTAAAAGATTACCCAATAGCACCCTCAGAGAAATTTTAGGGTGCATTAAGCTCATTGGTGAAGCCATCAAGTTCGCCACCTGTAAAAATGCGATCGCCACCACTCGATCTCTTCGAGCAGCAACGTGTAACTTACTCATATACCAGTTGAGAAAGCGTACCATCGGGCTGCGCGTCGCTTCTATGTGGGGAATACGCAGATCGTTGTTCACAGCTATACTCCAAGCGATGTCTACTACCTTACCCGCCTCCTTGAAGAAACGCGCCCTTAGATTTTGGCTACCTTGAGCAAGGCAATTTTGCAAAGCGAGGGACTCAAGGGCAGCAACCGTCATACCTTGACCGTAGATAGGGTTAAAGCTGCAAATGGCATCGCCAAAAACCAAGTAATTTTCGGGAAAACGCGCCATTCCTTCATAATAGCGGCGCTGGCTGGTCGGAAACTTGTAGGGCAATAGTTCGCAGAGGGGTTCAGCATCTTTAATGACTTCGTAGATCTCCTGAGCAGGTAGAGACTTGGCGAATTCGAGGAAACCTTTTTCGTCACTGGGTACGCGATCGCCCAGATAGGCACCGAGGGTAACAATCCAGCGATCGCCTTCTTGAGCCAACATGACCCCATAGCGCCAGTTGGGGAAGCAGGGTGAGACGACTGTAGCTAGATCGCCTTGGAGGTGTTCTGGTCGGCGGCGATAGATGCGAGTCATATAGCCGATGTCCACACGTACCTGTTCCTCTTGGGGCTGTTCATAGCCGAGTTTTTCTAGCCAGACAGGGCTTTGGGATCTCCGCCCCGTCGCATCTACCACCAGATCGGCGTTTAGTGCAGACTCAAAACTCCCATCATGATGATGGATCGGGCTTACCCCGACGATGCGAGTCCGATCGGGAGTCGTCAGCAACCCCAGTACATGACAATTCTCAATCACCTTGATATTCGGCAAAGACAACAGACGTTTGCGTACTTGAGCTTCAAGTAAGGGACGACTGACTAACAGCCCGTTTAGATCGCTTTGGCTTTTTTGGAAATACCCGCCATTAGCAAACCAACGTGTTTCTTGTAATGAATCCGTCGATAGTGCTCCCTGTGCCTTGAGTTCTTGTGTGATGCCAGGGAAAAACTGCTCAAGTACCTCTCGACCCCTCGATAATAGTGCGTGTGCGTGGCGATCCTGGGGTACTCCCTTGCGATTCTTGCCTGGGTTAGGGAAAATATCGTGCTCCAGCACTGTTACCTGCTGGTAATAATCTGCTAATGCCCTCGCTGCCAGCAGTCCGCCCATGCTTGCCCCAATCACAATTGCTTGTTGAGCGATCGTTTTCATAGTTTGTTCCTCCAGTTTTTCTAGATCGCAAATGTATTAATCATTACAAATATTTCCACTTATCTTTGACCTTGATGTAGGTTTCATCGACTCGCTATGAATCACGATCGTTGGATGTCATAATAACTATCCTCAGCAAGACATTAATTAGAGTCAAGGATCGAGGAATTTAATGACTTGCAGCGACAATAGCTGCCTGCAATTGCTCGATGTTCCAGCGTCCGGAATACTGAATTCCATTAATAAACAGGGCTGGGGCAGCCGTTACTCCACTTTGTAATCCACTTTCAATATCTTCATTGATGCGAGCAACATGCACTTGTCTGTACAGCTCTCGAACAAACTGAGTGACATCAAGCCCTAAATTATCAGCGTATTCCGCTAGATAGCCATCCCCCAGTTCTTGCTGATGGGCGAACAAAATGTCATGCATCTGCCAAAATTGTCCCTGTGCTGCCGCTGCTTCTGCTGCCGCTGCTGCCTTTTGAGCTTGAGGATGAATTTGAGGCTGAGGAAAATGCCTATAGACAAAGCAGAGATCGTTTTGCTCGGATGTGTTCAGCCGTTCTTGCACTGCTCTAATTAAGGTATGAAGTTCTCGACATTGAGAGCATTGATAATCCCCATACTCAACAAGCACAACTTTTGCATTCAGCGATCCTTGGCGACGATCTCGCTGGGATGGTAGTACAGCTAATTGATTGCGATAAGCCGGAGGACTTCGGCGTGAGCGCTCAGTCGAACGCTTGACGCTGCGCATATCGCCAGTTGCTTGGGCAGAAATATCGTCACTCATTCTAAACCTTGACGAAAAAAGCATTCACTGTACTCTTAGCACTGTGAAATTTCCTTTTGTCAATCCTGACTAACATCTATATAACTTAATATATGGAGTCAGCTTGAAGCTGTCATCAATTCAGAGTTTATATTTTAAGTGACAAAAAGATCGCCGATGAGCGATCTGAAGTATTTAACTTCAACTGTACTTAAGTTCAGATTTATTTCAACTTAAGTTGGAATCATTAAGACGGTGGTGTTCTAAAACTGTTGTCAGAGGGCTTTGTTGCATGAATGCAACTTCAACAGCCAAAGATTTCCATTTGAACGCTGCGGTTTATTATTTTATCTAGAGCTTGCAAGCGAGGAAATTTACATAATGACATCTCAATCCGTTGATAATGTTCCTCAAAGGGAGAACCAGCTCCAAAATTGGAATAATTTTTGCCGCAATCATCTAGGCGACTGGTATGGTATCTGGACTAAATATTCGCCAGAAGGAAACTCAATTGACTCCTTCAAGTGTGTTCGCTCCTTCCACCTCAGTAAAGATAGTAGCCAGATAACTCAGCAAAATTACTACACTTATTCTGATGGAAAGACTGAACTACAAAGTGCAGGTCCTTATACTAGTGCAGGTCTATCTTTTAACGGGCATCACTTTGTCGTTTTGTTTCTAGACAACAGCTTTTCCTGGGGATCTACAACGATCGCAAATGTGGATGCTCAGTTATTCTGTGAAACAGGGTTCACCTATGGAAACAGGAGGATGAGCCTCAGCGTTTTTTACAAAAAAAGCGGTGAATTGCAGCATATAACAGCGATCTCTGAGCAATTAGACAGTTTTAATGAAGCGATTCCAGCTCCTAGTGTGATTCAACCTGATGGCGTTTGGCAGGGGACTGTCAAACAGATAACCCCCGATTTAGTCACATCCTCTCCAGAGAAAATTGGATGGCAACCCTTGGAGAACGAATGTGGCAATAATCAAGTATTTCACTTAAGAGGAGGCTCGATTAGTTGTCCCTTGAGGATTGAAAGCAACACAGTCCTGGATCTGATTGTCGATTGGCAGGCGGCTCCAAACAAATTATTCCGTGGAATTCGCCACTTTGACAATTCCGAGTTGAGTCGCTTTTTGCTTCAAGTCTACGAATCCTAATCAGATTCGGCGATCGCAGCACAAGTATAGGCAATAGCAATTAATAAAACTTTTTTTGTTCGTACTTAACTTCAACTCTACTTAAGTTCAGATCTTATCCCAACTTTAGTTGGAATAATGAAACTAAAGGCTAGCGATTCCTCGCTTTAAAGCGATAATGGTTGCCTGGGTGCGATCTTTAGCCCCTAACTTGCTTAAAATCCGGTTGATATTTGATTTGACCGTGCTTTCGCTAACATTCAAAGTAGTACCAATCTCCAGGTTGCTCATCCCCTGTGCCACCAATTGAAGTACCTCTAACTCACGCTGGCTCAATTCTGGATGATTCATGCGCTGTACTAATTTGGCAGCAACGTGCGATGGAATATACTGTTGCCCCTGATGAACGGTACGAATAGCGGTTCGCAAGTCGCAAGGTCTACAGTCCTTCAGCAGGTATCCCTTTGCCCCTGCCCGTAGCCCTTGATAAATATCCTCATCTCCGTCATAAGTCGTCAATACCATGATGCGAGCTGTTTCAAATTCCGCGCAAATCGTAATAATCGCTTCAACGCCTCCCATTTGGGGCATTCGTAAGTCCATGAGGGTGACATCAGGTTGCGTTTGGCGGAATAACGCGATCGCCTCAATCCCGTCCTTAGCTTGACCCACAACAGTCATATCGGATTCTTCATTGATGATGGCTGCTAATCCTTGCTGAACGATGGCATGATCTTCAACAATCAGAACGCGAATGACTAGACTCATGACAGCTTACTCCCGATTCACAATGACAATAATTTCTGTGCCTTGACCAGGCTGACTGTTGACGATTAGTTCAGCGCCAATACGCTCTGCCCGTTCGCTCATCCCCAATAAGCCAAATCCTTGATTCATGATTATTTGGTTAGTGTCAAATCCCTGCCCGTTGTCTTTTATTCGCAAACAGCACTGCATTTGATCGTAGACTAATTCAACTTGAATCTCTGTGGCATGGGCATATTTAATCGCATTGGTTAGGGCTTCTTGTCCAATGCGTAGTAGATTATTCTCTATATCAGGTGATGCAGAGTAGGCTGTACCGATGACTTCACAGGTAATATGGGTATCGGTGGAAGATTTCATTTGCGTGGTTAGGTGTTTGAGGGCGCTCAATAAGTCTCCCAACTCTAACAGAAGAGGTCGCAGTGCCGCTACCGATCGCCGGGCTTCAGTCAGTCCAGTGCGGGCTAATTCATCCACCGTTTCCATGTGTGCCTGAGCCTTTTGTGGTTTCTTTGTCATTAGCTCTATCGCTGTGCCGTTATGCAACACAATGCCTGTAAAGGCTTGCGCTAACGTATCGTGAATTTCCCGTGCCATCCGGTTGCGTTCTTCCAAAATCGAAGCCTCCTCGGCACGTTTGCGATCGCTAATATCAGTAATCACACCTTCTATATATCCATCGGTTGCATTCAGATGAAAAGAGTTAAGCCCCCAAAACGCTGTGCCGTCTCGTTTTCGCATTTGAATTTCAACGTTTTGCAGATCGCCATGACGCTGTAGCAATTCAACGACTTGTTGGCGATCGCTGAGATTTACATAAAAGTTTGGGGAATGTACGATCCCAATTATCTCATCGGGTGAATCAAAGCCAAACAACTCTGCAATGCGTTGATTCGCATCGAGAGCTAATCCATCCGAGAGGCGCGATCGAAAGATGCCGACCTGTGAGTTTTCAAAGATGTTGCGGAACTTAGTTTCACTGCACTGTAGGGCTTTTTCTGCTTGTTTGCGCTGGGTGATGTCATTGCCAACCGATAAAATTTCAACTAAATCTCCCTGTTCATTCAACATTACTTGATTTGACCAGGCAACCCAAACCCGTCTGCCGTCTCGGCACAGGTTTTCATTCTCCATTTGCAGGTAAGAGGTAGGGTCGAGACGATTGTAATATACATTGTAGATGAATTGTTTGAGATTGCGCCCAGAGGTTTCGATTTCTGGAACGATGGTTTCGAGTAAGGTACGCCCTAAAATCTGATGTTCCTCATAGCCAAAAAATCTTAGCCCGTAATCATTCAGGTATTGAATCCGTCCTTGTGCATCACAGCGAAGAATGATTGAGTTTGCAGTTTGCACCAAGTTGCGATAATTCGTTTCACTTTTCTGTAACGCTGCTGTTCGTTCGGCGACCTGTTGCTCTAAAGTACGATTATAGTCAGCTAGTAATTTCTCGGCTTGTTTGCGCTCGGTAATGTCTTGAAAAGTTGCGATTGCATAAACTACATTGCCCTGTTCATCATAAACTGGAGTTCCCCACACCTCGACTGGAATTTTGGCGTTGTTTTGGCGAATTTCTATGTCATCAACCCTAGTGCGTTCGCCGCTCAATGCCCGCACGATCGGCATTTTCTCAGTCGGAGAGGGTCGATCCGTTCCCGCTAAATAAATTTGATAAACCTCTGCAAGTCGATCCGATGTCACCTCAGGCTCGATTCCTTTACCCAATAGCTGAATTGCCCGTTGATTCAAGTAGGATGGACGACCCACCGCATCTATAACTCCAATTCCCACTGGGACAGCTTCCAGAAATTGAGTCATCTTGCTTTCGCTAGCACGCAGCTTTGAGTAGAGTTTAGCATTTTCGATGGCGATCGCTGCTTGAGTTGATAATAAATGCAAAACTTGCGATTGCTCTGGTGTAAATGCTCCGACTGCTAATTGATTTTCTAAATATAACACGCCAACTAACTTAGCTTGATTGAGTAGCGGCAAACAGAAAATAGATTTAGTTTTATTTTGTTGAATATATGGATCGTTGATAAAAGCACCTTCACAAATTGCGTCGTTTAAGACAACAGTTTCATTAGTCCGAATGACATAATTAATAATTGATTCCGGCAAGCAATTTATAATCGGAACTGGTTGCAGTACTTGTGTAGTGTAGACATTCTTATCATCATTATCATTTAGTTGACCAGTCGCTTCAATTACCCATTTTCCTGCGTTTTCCAAAATTAGAAAGCCGGTTTGAGCGCCAGCATTCTCAATTAATATCTGCATTAAGGAACGAAGCAACTGCTCTAATTCAATTTCACGAGAAATCGCCTGGGATGCTTTCATCACCGCCGCTAAATCTAAAGCGATGTTTGAGGTATTAGAGGTAGTTTTAGAAGTAGTGGAGGTTGACGTGGGAGCTTCCCTATATGACTGAGAGAAAAATTGCGGATAGCGAGTCTCTAAGTCTTTAACTTTAGCGGTTGCACCCCATAATTGATAGTAATAACGAGCTTCCTGCATATAAGCTTTAGCACTTAATTCGTTAGCGCGATCGCAATAAAATTTAGCTGCAAGTTCGTAAGCTAGAGCCGCTTCGTTAAGATATTCGTGTTCTTTGGCGAGGGCAATAGCGCGATCGTAGCAATCCATTGCTTCAAGATTTTTGCCTAAAATTCGATATATTTCTGCTTCTACTAAATAATATTTGTGCCAAAGATTTACTGGAGAATGATGCGCCCATTTTTTTATCTTTTTCTGATTTTTATTGACTTGGCTCAGACATCGCTTTTGTTGCGATCGAGGACTATGAGAATATAGAGCAAGCCCTGCCAGAGAATCATAAAAATAAAAGCAGGTTAAGGCAAAGGTTGCAACGATACCGTCTAGATAAGTCTGTGCTTTCGAGGCATTAAATACTGCTTCGGGGTACTGCCCAAATAAATAACAGAGTATTAACTTATTTAAGTACAGCCCAACAATTGAAGTGCGATCGCCCCTTTGGATGAGGCTGGGCAACAATATCTGCTCGTTATAAACATTTCCTATCAAATCACAAGGGTGTTCTGCTCGATCTAATAAATTAAGGACGGCTTGATGAAACGATTGAAACAAAAGCAACGTTTGCTCTTGTTTCAACTGTCCGAGGGTTTCCTCATAAATCGCCATTTCAGACTCTAGTTCTGACAATTCCTTACCAATAAAGTATGAATGATAGCAATAGACATGAGCAGCCGCCGCCGCAAACTCTAAATCTCCAGTTTCCAGCCCGCTCTTGTATGCTTGCAACAGAGGCGATAATGTTTCTCTTACAGGTACTTTCCAATGACTAATTAAGGCATTAACCGTAAATAGTATTTTAGTGGTGAATTCTTTGGCACTGAGTTGCTCTAGCAGTTGCAACGCCAATTGCCCTAATTCGTAGCCAGATTCAATATCTCCAAACACCCCGCACAGAATGATTCCATAGCCAGCATAAGCAGAAATAGACACGGGACTATTACCGTATTTGACAGATAAAATAACTTGCTCGAACGTAATTAATGAGAAGAGTTGAGGATCGGTATAGTACGCAGAGGTTCCTATGCTCTCTAAAATAGATAGAGTAGCTATTTTGTCAGGCTGGGTCATTTGAGGCAAACTGGCTAAGTCTGAAATTTGTTTTCCCACCAAAACCAATTTAATTTTCAGCAATCCCATCAGTACATGAAAAATGGTTGGTTGTTCCGGCAATTTCAGTTTCAACTGCCGTAGCATGGGCATTCCGATCTCCAATGCTTGCTTTAGCTTAGTTTGAGCAAGTAAAGCCACGATCTTTACTTCTGTTATTTTGACTCGATCCAAGATGGTTTTGGAACGTTCCAGTACAATTTGAACCAATCTTTCCATCTGCTCGAAATTGCCCAAAAGATAAGCTGTTTCTGCTGCTGTTTCATATATGGCTAAGGTTAATTGATACTGCGTTTGCCAACTAGAAGATTCTAGTAATCCCATGCCAATTTCGAGGTAATTTAGGGCAGGTTCATAGGCTGCTGAGGCTTTGGCTTTTTTACCTGCCATTAAATTCAATCTGGCAATTTCAGTTCGTTTGGCTTCGTTGGCAACAAACTCAACCCCATAGTTGAGATGATCGACAATTTCAAATAGCCTGTTTGTTAGTTGCTCTGGTGAAGTTTTTTCGAGTAAATTGCGACCGATTTGGAGATGAACGACTTGTTTGTGCGACTCGTCAATTAAGGCATAAGCAGCTTGCTGTACGCGATCGTGCAAAAATTTATAATCTTGAACTAACAAGTTTTGATCTAATTCAGATATAGGTTGAATGAATCCAGCTTGGATGGCTGCTAGTAAATCTAGAGAAATTTCTTTCGGCGATTTTTCACAAGCGATCGCTAAAGTTTCTAAATTAAATTCAGAGCCAACACAAGCGGCTAAAGTGAGAATTTGCCGTATTTCTTCTGGCAGTTTCTTCAGCTTTAAAAGCAGCAACTCCACTACATTATCAGCAATATCTTGGGCTTCAATCTGAGCAATGTCCCACTGCCAACTCAACTGTTTAGTATCAAAGGTCAATAGATTTTCGCTATAAAGCACTCGCAAAAATTCATTGACATAGAAGGGATTACCCTCAGTTTTACGTAAGACTAATTGGGCTAGGGAACGCACTGTGTCAATATTGCGATGTAGCGTCTCGGCAATCAATTGAATTAACGGTTCTAGCGTTAAGGGTGCTAAAGTAATCTCCTGAAACACTGCCCCTTGTTTTCGCAGTTTCTCTAACGTCAATACCAATGGATGCGTTGGAGTTACTTGATTATCTCGATAGGCTCCAATCAAAAATAGATATTGGTTTTGCTCGTCGAGTAATATTAACTCGATTAACTTCAGCGTTGCAGAGTCAATCCACTGTAAATCGTCTAAGAAGATTGCCAGGGGATGTTCTTTTGAACAAAACACCCGCACAAAATTTTGAAAGACGAGATTGAAGCGATTTTGAGCTTGGGTTGCTCCGACAGAGGGTACGGGCGGCTGCTTGCCAATAATTAATTCAACTTCGGGAATGACATCAATTATAATTTTTCCGTTGCTTCCCAATGCCGTAAGCAAACGCGATCGCCACTGTTGCAACTGCTCGTCTGGTTCCCCGAGTAGTTGCTGTACCAATTTTTGCAGGGCAGATGCGATCGCGCTGTAGGGAATATTTCGCTCGAATTGGTCAAACTTACCCCAGACAAAATAGCCGTGCTTTGCCGTGATGGGTTTGTAAAGTTCCTGCACCAATGCTGATTTGCCTACTCCCGCGTAACCAGAAACCAACATCATCTCGACGCTGAATTGAGCATTTTCTCGCTCTTTCCTTGCGGCTACTCTGTCAAATGCCGCTAATAATGATTCAATTTGGGCTTCTCGTCCGTACAGTTTTTGAGGAATTTGAAATTGCTGGGAAATATCTTGAAGACCTAATTGAATGTAGTCAATTTGACCAATTTCTACTAATTGCTGGGCGCAATATTCTAAATCTGCTTTGATGCCCCAAGCACTCTGATAGCGATCTTCCGCATTTTTCGCCATCAGCTTCAAAATTATCTCGGAAACAGGTTTGGGAATTGTAGAATTCAGTTCGTGCGGCGGAACAGGCGGTTTGGCAATATGACAATGAACTAGTTCTAGGATGTCGCTGGTGGGAAACGGCAACTGTCCGGTCAAAAGTTCGTAGAATGTTGCGCCTAGCGAGTAAAAATCGGTGCGGTAGTCGAGCATCCGGTTCATACGTCCGGTTTGCTCTGGAGATAAATAGGCAGGGGTTCCTTCTAGAAGATAAAGACTTTTAAATGTTGGATTGGTGCGGCTGAATCGAGTGGCAATCCCAAAATCAATCATTTTGACAACGCCAGTATTTGGATTCAGGACGATGTTGCTAGGATTGATATCTTTATGAATAATGTTAGCAGCATGGATTCTGCCCAGAATATCTGTAATGGCGATCGCCAGCCCAAGGAAATTCGATAAGGGTATGGGGTAGAAGTCCGATTGGTGCTGCCGCAGGCGTTCTAAAGACTCGCCACCAAAATCTTCTAGAAGGATGACTAGCGTGCGCTGGTAGTCCTGCTGGCTGTATGCCTTAACTACACCATCGATGTTAAGGGAATGGGTAATTTCATATTCCTGCCTGTAGCGAGTTAATTCCCCTGGAGAAGGATAATTTTGCTTGAGGACTTTAGCGACAACTGCACAATTATCTTGTTCTCTAATACCTCGATACACAAGAGTTGCCGAACTTTCATATATTTTGCTTAAGATAGCAACTCCAGGTAGGGTAATCATTCAACTCTCTCCCTATGAGTGTCATTAACAACTCCAATACTACAAAGTATATCGTTTGCCAAACTCCAAGACATGAAACAATTCCACAAAGATTGCGATCTAACGCTAAAAGCTAGAATGCTTGAATGCCACTAAGAAAAGCTCTAAGCTATGTGGAATAAGGGCTATAGTTTGATGAAATGCCGGACAAGGAGTAATGACGTAGGCGGCGATCGCTAATGGAGAAATAATGTAGAGTTGTCCAAAAGTTTTTGGAGGGAGAAAAAGCTTACTCGTTCATGAAATTCTTTCAAAAAGACGAGCAAGCCAACACCATAAACACTACTGTGGCACTACGAGTACAAATCCTCAAGGATAAATTTAATTCATATTTAGGTTTACCTTTTATTGGATAAACAAACCTATCCTACCTTGAAAATAGTTCAAATATACTATCAAAGAGGCAAGTTGAACTGGATTTGAGACATTTTAAAACTACCCTGGGATGGATATTTTACGATGTAAAACACCTTCAATGGTACGCAAAGAAATTCATGTTTATTTACTGGCTTACAATCTACTTCGTGGCTTAATGTAGCAGGCTAATACTATTTACAATAGTCCTCCAAATCGCTTATCAATGTAAGGTAATCGCCACCATTTAATCAACTTTATTTCCAAATTAGAGGCTGCTTATTCTCTAAAACAGCTCCGTCTTTATCGCACTTTACTCAAACTGAAATTTGAAGAAAACAGCACCTTATGAGCGAATGACTAAAGCATACCGTAGCAATCTGACATGGGAACAATGGGAATTAATTGCGAATCTCTTCCCAGAAGCAAAACCAGGGGGTCGTCCCCGAAAATTAGCATTATTTGCGATAGTAAATGCAATTCTCTATGTTTTGTGTGAAGGGTGTACATGGCGAGGGTTGCCGGGGATTTTCCCGTATGGTCAACGGTTTATGGTTATTTTTGGAGATGGAGCAAAGATGGCACATGGTTGAAGGTTCACGACCAACTCTATCAATGGGTGAGAGTAGATGCAGGGCGTGACAAAAGTCCATCAGAAGCAGCAGTTGATAGTCAATCAGTAGAAACAGCAACGATGATTTCCATAGATGTAGGTTATGACGCAGGTAAAAAGATACATAGGCGCAAGCGACATTTCAGTGTGGATTTGCAAGTAGTTGAAACAGCTGTTGGTTGTGGTAGAGGAGCCGTGTTTGCCAAGTTTTCTGATTTTGGTCTTAATTTTATCCAGCAATTTGACTAAGCGATTTTTCATGTTCTTTTTAGATTTTGTGATTAACTCTAAACCTCGCTCGTATGTAGCTGACTAGATTGGGAAAGGCCCGACGCCAACTAGGAAGTACGTGCAATGTGTAAAATTCCTTAAAGGTGCGATAACCGCTGCCATGAAAAGCGATAACTATTGTCATCACTTCTGATACGCACATCCGCGACTGACTGCAACGTTCTCCTCTTGTCGATGGTAACTGTGGTATTTGCTGCCACAAGTGTTCCCACTGCTTACAGAAGTCATCTACATCACAAAATATTTGTGTGATATCCAGCCGAGATACAATGGTAGACATAGCCGAGACTCTCATTTTTCTTAGATATTCTTAGTCTCGGCTTTTTTTGTCACTTTTTGACCGATTATCGATCAGTCTTAGCGATCGCTGTTGTGAGTGCCGAGCTTGGCAAATCTATACATAGCAAGCTTTTTGCCTTTTTCTAACCGTCGAACTCACGTTTTATAGCTTTTTTTTACTGCCATTCGACTTTGGAAGCGATCGCTACAAAAGACTTGTGGCAGAGATTTTCGTGAATAATCGTTCTGTGAACCTGACGATGGTGCAAGAGGGTCAAACTGTAGTTTATAAGCAGTATCTCCCAGGATGCAATAGTACCAAACAACAATTCCTCCAGGCTGATGCAGATGCTAAAGCAAGAAAACTGGGCTTTTGGAACCAATCGCAGCCGTGATGCCTTAAGACTTCCGACGAAAACAAAAGCCAACTCCAGGAACCACTACGCCATCGCTGTTGGCTTGCAGCGATCGCCCTTAGGGATGGTGTAGGTTGCGAAAGAAACTATTAAAGGTTATGGTTGCATTTATTTTCATACCCAAGCGATCGCCTACGCTGGAGCGGAGCATCATCGTTAATGGATTTAAACTCGCTTGAACCCAATAACTCGAAGTCTATGTCGGCATAATAGGAAACCTACTCCAATTGAGCCTATAGTAAAGATCGCCGCGTTATTCCTTGGTTCTGGAACTGTTTGAAACGTTTGAAACGAACCTGAGATTAGAGGTAAACCTCTTATAGGAGCAGTTGGATCTGGGTTGAGTGTAAGATTCTCCGACAAGATCAGTGTACCAATCGCACCGTCGAATGTACCTGAGCCACCAGTAATACTTATGGTATTAGAAACCGTGCCCACAAAATTTTGAAAGTCAAGGGTAGCAGTGCCCCTAGTGGTTCCAAATAGCCGATCTTCTCCTTGACCAAAAATTGTAATGCTGCCAAAGGGCAAGTCTTGCAACCCAAATGTTGCTGGATTTGGATCGATTGTAATTACACCTGTATTAGTGTTGAGATTGCCATAGCTGATATTTACAAGTCTAGTTAGCTCGTATGGTGCATTAACACTCTCACCTATATTGGTTATTTTAAAAATGTTTGCTGTGATAGGTTCAAGGGTAGTTTCTGAGTTGTAGATAGCTGAAAATGGATATTCTATCTGTGCCATTACTTTTTTTGCACCCAATCCAAAACTTAATAGCGCGGCAGCTAGCGGAGCAAACCATACAGTCTGGAATCTAACCATAATTAATTTTCCTTTGTTATTTAGGTAGCGTTTAGTTTTAGTCAACTACCTACAGTGACGCTTCTCTACGAGAGGCTTCCGCCAACGCGTACACAGTAGGCTTCCTGCCCAACAGAAAGCGCAGTAGTAGATTTCTTGCGTCCTCTATTACGGAAGGAGTGAGGCGAATGGCTCAAGCGCTCGCTGACGTGTAAATTTGTTGTCATTGTTAAATCTTCACATATTTGGGCAGCATGGTAATGGTGTATCATTTTTGATAATCGCATTAAGCTATATTTATTGATAGCAGCTTAGGCGTTAGCCTAGCCCGCCACACGCATTGCTTTAAGGCTTGAAAAATAAATCAAACGAGAAATACTGACTTTTTCTTTGGTTTTTATGGTTGGCCGCGAGCAAGAGTAATTTAGATGCGTTTGCTCTGGGGGATAAGCCAGTGACCGAGTTCGCAAACAAGATAGCTATTGTCACTGGTGCAGCTAGAGGTCTTGGCGAAGCCATTTTGGCTAAATCTGATGGAGTTGTCCATAAGCCGGCGGCTGCCATCTCAGGATAAATGTGGTGTTTACCTTCAACAGGTATACCAGAACCTAAATGTGCAGTTGCGCTCAAAGTTAACCAATCGTTCGGTAGTGGCTGTTGATAAGTGCTGTTTGTCATACCTAAAGGCTCAAGCACTAATTCGTGCATAATTTCTGGAAAAGTTTGCCCAAGCAAATCAACCAAAACTTGTTGAGCAATTGTCATACCACGACGCGATCGCTCTTATACTAATTCGCACTCTTGCTACGCCCCGCTCCGAAAAGAGCAATTCACAATTAAAAAATGAGGATTAGCAAAGCCTTCAGGGTTTACATCTGTATCAAACTTTTCGTGAAATAGTATTAGGGGTTAAGCAAAAATAAATTGAACTTTCCCTTGTCTAAACTAGAAATAAGCGCATCTGTGACTGCAACAAATTGAATTTTTTTTAGTCTTTTGAATAGTTGTTTGATTTTTTAAGAAGGTATCTACTATGAATCGAATTCTCAAACGCGCATTTCTACCCAGTTTCATGGCTGCCAGTTTAACTGGAATCTCCTTAGTTCCTCTTCAACCAGCAGCAGCTAACGACCGAATTTTAGGAGATGCAGCCCTTGGTGCTGGTACTTGTGTAGTAACTGGAGCTGCTAGAAGGCGTGGTACTGTTTTACGCAATGCTGCTAAGTGTGCTGCGGCTGGTGCTGCCGTCAATTTGGTTGGACGTAAGAAAAAACGTAACTTAGGTAGAGATGCCGCAGTCGGTGCAGGAACTAGCGCCGGGGTTCGCGCTATTCTTGGAGGGCGCGAAGATGTGGCTGGCGATTTATTAGATGGCGCAGCAGCAGGTGCAGCTATTAATATTTTGAGGAGATAAACAATAATTCGTAATCTCTAATTCCGACTTGAGAGTTTACGAATTTATCTTGCAACTTCTCTGGCACAATTAGAGAAGTTGCTCCCACTAGATGACTTCAACGTAGTCCCCCTTAGAAATTAACGGGCGTATCTTGTGGATGATTTGTCTGTTGTACAATTTTTTGGGGTGTTATAGGTGCAGTATCTTCCCAAAGAAAAACTTCAAACGCTTACTCAGACTCACTTATCATGAGTAAACCATTCGCTGCTCTACGAAGCTGGCCTAGTATTCCTGAATTGGTTTTATTCATACTTGTTATTTCTAACGGTACAAGACAAAGAACTAAAAATGGTGCAATTTAAAAGTAGTGTAAATATGGTCAATTATGGACGCTGCCAAACGCCTTGCTACTCTAAATCACATTCGCAAACTTAGCCTCTGATGGATACATCTATACGTATCCCTCTAACAGGTTTACACATTGGAATAGATCCAATTATCGGTTTAGTTCCTGGTGTTGGTGATTTAATTAGTACAGCGTTTTCAGCTTACATTATATTTTTAGCTACTCGCTTCGGCATTCCACGCAAAGATTTAGCCAAAATGATTTTTTTAGACCAAGCCAGGAAGCTAGCGCGAGTAGTGGGGCCAACCAAAGACAAAGCACCACAGACTGAGGAAGAGTGGCAAGAATTTATGGCAGTTTGGGGGAATTAGTTCTGGGGAAAAGAGACAAGGGGGCGAGATTATAGCAATCTAGTCCTGCTAACTAACCACGATGCCCCCAAAATAGGATTGTTTGCAGTTTGCTAGGCTAGTGTGATTCGTTCTGTCGAAACATTTTTGGGACTAAACTGAGTGCTGGTCAATTAGCTTTCCTCTTTGTCTTCATTGGGGGGCATTTTTCCCCATAATTTAAGAATTAGAGGAGTTACAGTAACGATTAACGTTGGAAACAACGCAAAATGAGGCTGGCTTTCGCAGCGTTTTACCTGTCCCTTTCCTTATCCCGAACTCAGGTTAAGGTTAGTCGAACGCCTACAGTCATTGGGTTTTACAGAAAATATATTGGATAAGGCTGGGCATTTTATTTTTTGGATCTCCTTTTTCAAAGTTATCATTGCATCAGAGGATATATAGGAGCATTTTGGAAAATCAAGATAGCAATGATGGTAGCTTTGCCGATGGCAATTAAGATTATGAGAGTTCTCCACAACGGCTTCATGTTGCTGCATCTGTTATTGCAGTATTAAGAAACCACAATTCTTTTCCGCAGCGAACATTTATTAGCGATTATTTCCTTGAGTTATCTAAACAGAGTTAAATACTGGTTCTTCCTAAGCTTAGAGCGATGCGATCGCTGTTATTAAGCCAGCATAGGGCAATTAGAGTAATGAGTTGTTGGAAAATATGGTGTAAAGATTATAGCAGTCCCTTTTGTTATAAAAGCACCTGTGGAGGGAAAACTTAAAGCAAGACTTTGTGAAAACATTGGCTCTAATTCGTCAGTTTAAACGCTACAAATTGCAGGGCTATGCAACAGGAGTAGCAACGCATTCGTAAGTTAACTGAATAGTAATCTTGTACTATTCAGTTGATAAATAAATGCTTACTGCTAAAATCTTCTGAAAAAGTTAGAGTACGTTAAGTTACCAAATTTTGATAAATGAAATTGCGGTTGGGCAATTCTATTAAGGGTTATATGGAAGACTTATCTATTATTAAATCATTTTATACTTATTTAGATTTAGAAGTTAACAATGAAAATCAGATATTTCGTATAGGATTAGTATCCCCTAATTTCAGTAGACCGAAAAGTTTTGCGATCGCCAAGCTTTTCGGTCTACTGAAATTATCGTTCAAATCACATCAAACAATTTCGCTGCATTGCCACTCGATACGAAAAGCTTGGTGTAAATTACACAGCAATGTTAACGATCGCCTCCATTATGTTGTGGTTATAGTTTGAAAACACGCCCTAGTCCTTCTCATTAAGCAGACTTGATATTATCTTCAATTTAGTTACTATGTACTACTCGCTCTGCTTTTTATTTATCTGTGACACTTTGGGTGCGGAAGGTGGGTTGAAAATTTTATCCTATTCTTCCACACGCCAGTGATACGTGTACCAGCGTAAAATCGTAGAAGCCATCTGAATATCTGCAATAACTTCTGTTGTTAGCAACATCTATTCCACAGGTGATTCACCGTCTGGACAATCAATGGCGTTAGGTCGCAAAAACTTTTAAGTGACAATCGTTCGTATTGCTTTAATCCAAAGCGCAAGGTTCCTCTTGCCGTGGATAAGCAGCGTTCTTATCCACGGTGAGTTCTTCAAAGCGCAGCGATACACCTGTGGAGTTCGGGCGTGTTGAGCGCTCAAGACTTTAGCGGATCTGTTCAGCGCCAACGTCGAAGCGATCGAGCATCATCACCTTGTTCCAAGCTGCGACGAAGTCCTTGACCATCCGCTCGTGACCGTCATCAGCGCCATAGACTTCAGCAATCTGACGCAGCTGGGCATTCGAGCCGAAGATGAGATCGCAGCGGGTTGCGGTGAATTTCGCTGCGCCGGTTTCGCGATCGCAGATGTCAAAAAGCATCTCGCGATTGTCAACAGGCTTCCACTCGTAGTCCATACTGGTCAGAACACGGAAAAAGTCATTGGTCAAGACACCCGGTCGGTCAGTGAAGCTACCGTGCTTTGAATAGTCCCAGTTCTGATCGAGCGCCCGAAGTCCGCCAACTAGAACCGTCCATTCGGGCGCGGTCAGCGTCAGGAGCTGCGCTCGATCCAGGAAGATACGCTCTGGCTTCACCTTATAGCCAACCGCCTCATTGTGATAATTTCTGAAACCATCCGAAACTGGCTTCAGCCAATTAAACATTTCAACATCTGTCAGATCCTGAGTCGTATCCATCCGCCCCGGAGTAAACGGGACGGCAACGGAAAGTCCAGCCTCTTGTGCAGCCTTCTCGACCGCAGCACAACCACCGAGGACGATTAGGTCTGCGAGCGAGATTTTTTTGTTGCCCGACTGAGCGCCGTTAAACTCCGCCTGAATTTGCTCAAGGGTCGATAGCACCTCGCCGAGTTCCTGCGGGCGGTTCATTTCCCAGTCCTTCTGGGGATTGAGGCGAACGCGCGCCCCATTTGCGCCGCCGCGCTTGTCGGAATGGCGGTGGCTCGATGCTGATGCCCAAGCGGCTGACACGAGCGCCGAAACCGAGAGTCCACTCGCTAAAATCCGATCCTTGAGAGACTTGATATCAGCGGCATCAACGACATCATGATCGAGTGCCGGAATTGGATCTTGCCAGATCAGATCTTCCTCTGGGATTTCCGGACCAAGATAGCGCGTTTTTGGCCCCATGTCTCGATGGATCAGCTTATACCAGGCGCGCGCAAACGCATCGCTGAAGTAATCGAAGTCACTCAAGAAGCGCTGACAAACCTCGTGATATACCGGATCGACCTTTAACGCAATGTCCGAAGTCATCATCATTAACGGGTGCTCAACCCCCAGCAGATGAGCGTCGGGTGTCTTCGGCGCATCAGGATTGCTCGGCTTCCACTGAATGGCTCCTACTGGACTTTTTGTCTGTTCCCAGTCGTACTTAAAAAGATTGGTGAGGTAACTGTTGTCCCACTGGGTTGGATTTGGAGTCCACGATCCTTCGATTCCGTTCGTCATGGTATATTCGGCAAACCCAGTGCCTTCAGGGTTCTGCCACCCCAAGCCCATCGCCTGAATCGGCGCAGCTTCCGGCGCTGGACCGATCTTGTCCGGCGAAACCATGCCATGACTTTTGCCAAAGGCATGACCGCCTGCAATCAGCGCGACAGTCTCTTCGTCATTCATGCCCATCCGCGCAAATGTCTCGCGAATGTCTCGCGCCGAGCCATAGGGGTCGCCCTCAGCGTTTGGACCCTCTGGATTGACGTAAATTAGCGCTTGGTGCGAAGCCGCTAGCGGGTTTTCAAGGTCGTAGTATTGCTCGTTCGGTTTCCCAACCCACCGAATCGTGCGAGTGACCATCTCATCAGGATGACCAGGGTGTTCCTTAACATCGTCAACCGGATCGCCGTTCCAGAACTCCGGCCCCCAGTATGTCGCGCGATCTGCCTCCCAGGCATCAATGCGACCGCCACCAAAACCGAAGGTCTTAAACCCCATAATTTCGAGCGCGCAGTTGCCAGTCAGACTCATCAAATCAGCCCAGCTTATTGCCGCACCATATTTCTGCTTGATGGGCCAGAGCAGCCGTCGTGATTTATCTGTGTTCCCATTATCCCACCACGAATTGATTGGTGCAAAGCGTTGCATACCTTGACTCGCTCCGCCCCGACCGTCTGCGATCCGGTAGGTGCCTGCGGCGTGCCACGCCATGCGAATCATTTGAGGTCCATAATTACCATAGTCGGCTGGCCACCAGTCCTTTGAATCGGTCAGCAGCGCTTTGATATCGCTCTTCAACTGTTCAAAGTCAAGCTTCGCGAAGGCTCCTTTGTAATCGAAATCTTGCAGTGGGTTAGCTTGGGGCAAATTTTGGTGAAGCAGTTCGACCTGAAGTCGGTTCGGCCACCAATCATCAACTTGCGGCTTGGAGCCGAGCGCGCCGCCAATGCGGGTTCCCCGGAAGGGACATTGTGCAGGAGGGTTGGCAGGGTTGTTGCTCATGGGACTGTTATTCATTCAGTTCAATCCTTCTTCATTAAGTTCAATTCTCTCTAACAGTTTATGTTAGTCAAGCTGTGTTGAGCGCCGCCATTTGTGGCGGTTTGAACGGCAAGTGCCTTCATTGCTAAAGTTCTTGCAAGTTCTGAATAAGCTACCGTTTGCTAAGGGCATCCATTAGGGCACATTTATGCTATTGAACCGAGATATGACCAAAAACCTGCAAGATGTCCCGAAAAGGCTTATTTTACGTTGTAAATAACGGCTTTTTTGAATCGGAAGTAACAAATTATCAAAACCAGACAGGACAAGGGTTTCCAGACCATCTTGCAGAGAATTACTCAAATCTCGGCCACCCGTGACAGGTTGAGAGAATTGCACATTTGTCAAGTGGGTACGAAAAAAGGGGAGAAGTAATATAAGAATAAACAGTTTGTCCAAACTTAATTTCAATATATAGTGCAGAAGAAGTGGCAATGGCCCTGGCAGGATTACCTGTAGTTGATTCATGACCCAACAATTTGCTATTGGCAGTGACGCTCGAAACAACCATACAGTTGAACAAACAAGCGATCGCTTGGAACAGACAGTAAACTGATACTATGCCTTGTATAAAACACACTTTCTGCTGCTTGATTAAGCATTTTTATCAGAGAATCACTAGTTTGATGCGCCATAGTTGCAATCGTTTTGCGGGAGCAGCGTAAATTGATACTTTATACTTTAATGCGTTTAAGGCAAGCGATGTCTACGATGGGCTACACCTACGTGGGTTTAAGGTGCGATCGCCACCATAACTAATGAGCAAATTAAGCCTGTAAAAACTCGTTGGAATGTAACGGGAGTTCTGACCCGTGAGGAAAATACCTTTTTTGAGCTTGGGCAAGATATGGGGCAAACTCAATTACCAGAAGTAGCCCAGTGGTTGGGAGGCTGGTAAATTAAATTTTAGCGTGAAAAAGCGTTCACTCTTTGGGGTGCGATCGTTTTTATTCAAGCGAGGATAGTAGGGCGATCGCTCTTGCCGTCTCACCTTTTTAGTTTTCTCACCAAAGCACCAACAGCACAGAGAAGTAGAAAAATACCAACTGCGTAAGCAGCTAGTTCCAATTCTGGG